>CACYBR010000162.1 GCA_902772705.1 uncultured Planctomycetota bacterium | reverse complement strand
CGTTTCCGTTCCGCTCACTGCGACGAATAGCGAGACGGGCGAATATGTGATCGAAGGTCATGGCGTCGATCCCGATATTGAAGTCTGGCAGGAGCCAAAGGCCGTTCTCGAAGGACACGATCCGCAACTTGAGCGCGGAGTTGAAGAACTTCTCAAAGAAATTGAAGAGAACCCTGCCGTCAAACCTCAGCGCCCTGCCGACCCTGATAAGTCGAAAGGCGCTGTGACGGATTACAGTAAGTGATTTAAAGGGAATAAAGAAGCTTGCTGAAGAATTGGTTTTCCAGAGCGAGCCGTTTGATTTGAACGAAACCGGTTTGACGTTAATTAAACGTCAGACCGGTTTTTTTAGTATTTTTAAGTGTGAACGACGCTTGAGCCAAGGAGGACGCAGGTTGTTCGCCGCTCGCGCAGCCTTTTGAAGCGCGCAGCGACTAACGCGGATACGATAGAGTAAACGCGCCGGAATGAGTCCGCGTCGACGTGACGATTCGTCGGCTAGTCCAGATCGGAATCAAAGTTAATGTATTGATTCCACTGTTCGTCGCTCCAGCCTTTGTCTTTGTTCTCCCGTGGGGTTTCTTCAGGATTGTTTCTTTTTTCTTCAAGCAGATCGGTTTCGTCTGGCGCAAGTTCCTCATATTGTCGAGCCTGGGGCCGCAACTCCTGACCGTTAGAGAGAACGACGGCTGGCTTAACGGCGGGAATGGAGGTAGGCGCGCGATTCTCGAGGGAATTGACGTTTTCATCGACGTCATGTCCGATCAGAGAGTTCGCGTCATGGCTGTTACGAGGCGGATCATGCTGCTTGCCGCGCCATTCTTCCATCGTAATGAGCACGTCACGTGGACGCGACGGTTTGGCGGGATTGAAATCTGAGACGATTCCTTCCTGCGTCATCATGTCGATAATTCGAGCGGCGCGCGTATAGCCGATACTGAATTTGCGCTGGAGCATCGACGTGCTGGCGCGTCCCGCTTCGATAACCGTGTCGACCGCCGGTATGTAAAACTCATCGTACCCAATATCCATGACGTCGTCGCTTTCCTTGCCGTCGTCTGAATGATCAGGAATCTCGATCTCATAGTCCGGCTTGTCGACGGAAATGGCTTCGATCACAGAATCGATCTCACGGTCTGATACGAAAGCGCCCTGACCGCGAACGAGCTGACTCGTGCCGGGCAGCAGGAAGAGCATGTCGCCGTTGCCAAGAAGTTGTTCGGCTCCCTTGACGTCAAGGACAACCTGACTGTCGACGCGACTTGCCACGCCGAACGCGATGCGCGCCGGCAGATTCGACTTGATGAGACCCGTCACAACGTCGACTGTAGGTTTCTGAGTTGCAAGGACGAGATGAATTCCGACGGCGCGGCTCTTTTGAGCGAGCCGGACGATATGTCGTTCAACGTCTTTGCCAGACGTCATGATAAGGTCCGCCATTTCGTCGGCGACGATTACGATACTTGGCATTGATTTTGGGAAGGAGTTCCATTCGTCTTCGTCGACTGGTCGCAACCTTCTCCGGAGCATTTCTGTCGTCAGCTTATTGAACTCGGTGATCTTACGTACTCCGACGCGCGCAAAGAGACGGTAGCGTTCTTCCATCTTTTCGACCGCCCATTCAAGAATCGCTTCCGCCTTTTGCATGTCGACGACAACCGGATGCATGAGGTGGGGAATCGACTTGTACGGGCTAAGTTCAACCATCTTCGGGTCGATCATGATGAGACGAACTTCCTGAGGACTCTTCGTCATGATGATCGACATAATGATCGAGTTCAGACAGACCGACTTGCCGGTGCCAGTGCGTCCCGCGATGAGCAAATGCGGCAGTTTAGCCAGATCCGCAACCATTGGCGCGCCGACGACGTCTTTGCCCAGGAAGATTGGGATCGACATTGACTGAGCCTCTACCGCGCAGGATTCCATAACCTCGCGCAGGCGCACTAATTGACGACGTCTGTTTGGAAGTTCAACGCCGACCGTGTTCTTGCCCGGGATCGGAGAAACGATGCGGACATGGGGCGCCTTCATCGCGATCTCAAGGTCGCTTGAGAGATTATGAAGCGCTTTGACGCGAAGGCCCTTTTGAAGTTCAACCTCATAGAGCGTAAGAACCGGACCTGTTTGGACGTCGACGACTTTAAGTTCAACTTTATAACCACGACAAACGCGTTCCAGTTCTTCGCCGCGTTTGCGGATTTGTTCTGCGAATTCGTCGACGTCGTAGTAATCGCCCTCGTCGAGAAGGTCGATGGACGGATAGACGTATTCGTCTGACGCGCTTCTTCCGCAGACGCTGGAAGGGACCGAAGGAGGAATATTGGGGGTCGGCGGAAGATTCGGATGGGTTTCGGCGCTGAGAAGGGCGCCTGGCGTGTCGGCGTTCATGTAAATCTCGCAGACGCCGGATCCAGACTGCGACGTGGAAGTACGTGGAGAGACGCTTGTCGCAGGAATACCGCCCATTCTTTGTGACGACGAAACAACGACAGGCGTGAGGGAAGACGTTATGGGACGACGCATAACGCCTTCCCTGTAGGGACGCGTCAGACTCGCGGAGGAACGATAAGCGCTCGTTATCGTCCTCTGTGGATTCGCCTTTTGGATCCTTTCCAGAAAGGGGCGGAATACCCTGCCAACGACGCTTCCCAGGCCCGAAGACCAAAAAACGACTCTCAGCACACATTCCGGCAATATGAGAGTCAGTCCAGAGAGGAAAACGACGGACAGCGCCAGATACGATCCGAAAACGTTGAAGATTTTATCAAAGAAAAATTTGACGACAGCTCCCGTCATTCCGCCAGGTCCGATGGGAGGACCATAGGAGTTGCTGAAAAAAAAGGCGGAAAACCCCGACGTTGCGACGAGCGTCAGGAAGAAACCGAAGATTTTGTTGTACGGTTCTCTGATCCTGTCGACCAAAAGGAAGCATGCCAGTCCGAAAAGACTGCCCAACACGAGATAATAACCAGCAACACCGAAGAATGACGAAATAATATAGGCGCACCACGCCCCGGGGAGACCTGCAAGGTTGCAGATCTCCTGAACGTCGTGGTACACAAATTTCGTCGGGAGATCCTGAGGCGTGTAGCTCAGAAAGGACAATGCCAGAAACAACCAAATCACGAAAAAAATCGTAAACAGGGTTAATTTACTGGATCTCTCCCGTCTTTTGTCATGCGGTTCAGACAAGTTGAACTCCCATGAATAGACTATCGTTCCGTAATTCAGGCGTATCTTTAAATCTTGTGCAAACGGGCGCGGCACGCCTGACGCGCTGGGGATAAACGCGATTGAAGGGAATCGGGGGGGCAACCTTCAATCAGAGACTCGGCGCGACGCGATCCTCAGCAGGAAACGCGCGCGTCGTTGACGACTGCGTCTTGTATGTCTTACTGGCCCTAGGGGCGGAGGACGGTTATTGCGCGTCGGCGACCAGTCGACGCGCTGCGTTAAGCGTATTGAGAAGGAGCATCGTGACCGTCAGAGGTCCGACGCCGCCAGGGACGGGGGTAATCCATGACGCAACCTCTTTAACGGCGTCAAAATCGACGTCTCCGACGAGTTTTGACACGGTCTTGCGTTCGCCGTTTTCGTCAACGATTTCCTTTTGAATACGATTCATACCGACGTCGACGACAACCGCGCCCGGCTTGATCATGTCGGCGGTGACAAACTGAGCCTTTCCAATTGCGGCGACGACGATATCGGCCTCTTTGACTACATCCGCGAGATTGTCAGTTCGGCTGTGACAGACGGTGACGGTCGCGTCGCCGCCGAGCCCCTTCTGAAGAAGGAGCAGTCCCATTGGCTTGCCGACGATATCGCTACGACCAATGACGACAACGCGTTTACCTTTGGTCTCAATGTTGTAGCGAATGAGAAGCTGCTGAATGCCATAAGGGGTGCATGGAAGGAAACGTGGTCGTCCCTGAGAAAGGAGTCCGACGTTTTCTGGATGGAACGCGTCGACGTCCTTTTGAGGATCAATGAGGTCGAGAATACGCTTTTCGTCAATACCTTTGGGAAGGGGCAACTGAACGAGAATTCCGTGAACGGAATCGTCCTTGTTGAGTTTTTCAATGAGGTCGCATAGCGCGTCGCTTGTTGTTTCGGCGTTAAGGCGGAACATAAGACTCTTCATCCCGGCCTTGACGCATGCCGTTTCTTTGTTGCGAACATAGACCTGACTTGCGGGATTGTCGCCGACGAGGACGACCGCCAACGCAGGCTGAACGCCGGTCTGCGCCACAAAACGAGAGACGTCGTCCTTGATTTCCTCGCGGATTTTTTCCGCAGTCGCTTTTCCGTCAAGTATCTGCGCCGACATACTGTTCCTTTCTCAATGCATTAACGTCTGCTTCAACGGGCGGGGGCAACTTCGCCAGAGCGCACGCGTTTGCGCAGACCCTCCCGTCTACTCAAATTTTACATCCATTCGGGAATACTGCCAAACGTTAAAGACGACTTTTTGGGGTGTTTTGACGATTGAAAACGAATTTCAATCCCTTTTATATATCAATTCGATCGAAAGGTTTTTTTAAGAATAATTTTATTATTTGGGGTATATTCTGTAACCGGCATATTTTATTGTCAAAAGAAGTCCCCATTCAGAAAGACGCGACGCCTGGTCGGCGAGTCAGAAAGAAATATGATTTTCCGCTTTCAGGAGTCGCGTAATCTCACGAAGATGGAATTTCAATTCCTCGTCCGTTTTCAACGCTTCTTCAATTTCGTGCGCCGCGTGAATCATTGTTGAGTGGTCGCGGTTCGAAAACTGACGACCGATTTCCTGAAAAGTCGCGTTAGTGAGACGTCTCGCAAGGAATACGACGCAACTTCGTGCGAGCGCAAGCGTTTTAGAACGCTTTTTGCTACGCATTTCAACGACGGAAACGGCATAATATTTTGCGACGGTTTTAACAATTCGTTCCAGAGACCAAGACGCAGAAGGATTCCGATGAGAGAGGAATTCGTCGAGGAATTCCAGCGTTAACGGTTGGCGAGTCGCGGCGAGCGTGTGAGCCGCCTGAACGAGAGTCGCGCATATAACTCCGATCGACGAGGGGATCTTTTGAACGCACAATTCCCGCATTTCGTCGTTAAAGGGAAGGGCTAATTGACTGGCGACACGGTCGACAACGACACGCATTGTTTCGTCCGTTGGAGAATAAGTTGGGATAAGGAGTCCGCCGACGAGCCTTGCCGCCAAATCGGGAATGAATCCTTGAATCGTCGCAGGGTTTCTTGAGAAGGTCAGTATAACTAGCTTTCTTGTGCGAATCGCGTCGTCGAGAATGGGAAGAAACTCTTGCTGAGTCGTGTCTTTCTCAGAGAACAAATCGGCGTCTTCAATGGCGATCACGTGAGCCTGAGACAAGAGCTGTCGAAAAAGTCTTGTCTGATCGCGCCTGATGGAATCTGTTAGCGATCTGGAAAAATCAGCGGCTGAAAGATAATAGAGGGTTTTTTGAGGTTCCGAAACTCTGCGGCTCTGGCAAATGCCTTCGACGATACTGGTTTTGCCAGAACCGCTCGGACCATAAACGACGAGGGGGGTGAGAAACGTCAATTCTTCAAGTCGACGATACCCTCGAATTGCCGGGACGTCGGGACTTCTACGTTCGGCGTTAAATCTGGCCATGTCGAACAGCGGCGACGAGGGCGCGGGGGTCGCTTTGTCGCGCTCAAAGAAAGAGTCGACGTTTCCTTCCTTTGCAGCGCGAAGGAGAAGTTCGACGTCAGCGCGCGAAGGCTCGGCGGAGACCCTGACGACAGGATCGAGAGAGGTCGCTCCGATAGCCCGATCAAAGATGGGAACTCCGTTGATCGCGAATCGATATGCCAGTTCGACGAGTCTGTTCTCCGGTCCAACGAGGAATCCTCCCAACAATTCACTGGGAGAAAACCGTTTGACGACGTCGTTGGCGCCAACCGCGTTGCCCTCTGAATGAAAGGGGAAAGAGGGGAGATTGACGACTCGATACAGGTCCGAATAGTTGGAATTGGTCAATTGGCTATGTGAATCATGGTTTGACGTTCTGACAAGAAATCTCCTCAGACCACGTTTAATCCTTGGGGATAAAGTCGACGTCAATAGGTTCGTCGTCAGAAGTTGAACGTCCGTCATATTGACAGCTCTGAGATTCCACGTCGATATATTCGCCGGATTCGGAGGCGTCTACGTCCTGACGATAGGGATTTTGGTAATTGTTATTGTCAAAGCTCCAGGCGCGGAAAACGGAAAAATTACCATTTGCTTTACCATAGAGGTCAATTTTACACAGCTTTATCAACGCGAGAAGGACGTTTCTTGTCGCGGGAACCAGAATGAGGAGCCCGAGCACGTCTGTTACAAAACCGGGAAGAATAAGCGCAAACGCTCCCAGATTGCCGAACAGGTAATTTTTAAGCGTTTTCTCAGAGAGACCTGAAGAACCGAAGATCGGACCGTGGCGTTGCAAACGAGCGACAACGAGACCAAGCAAGGACGTCGCAAGGGTCAAAAAGAACGCCAGACTTAACGAGGTCGCTCGGGCGACGAGGACAAAGACGAAAATTTCGATAAAAGGGTAGAGTAAAAACGCCAGTAAAAACATCCTTCGGAACCTCTGGCCGCTGCAAAACAGTCTTCCTTCAACCAGTTTTCGCGATATTGCCAGACAGCGACAAGCGACCGGCTAACCTGGCGCGCCTCTGGAACCTCTCCCATCAGCTCGCCGTCATTATAACTGATTTTCCCCTTTCTTTCAACTTGCCGACGGCACGACGCTCCCATTTTTCCTCTTAAAACGCGGGTGATATCGATAAAATCCAGTTCAGAAATTGTAAAAACTCTTTGTTTGTTAAAACCGTTTTAACCAGATTTTTGGGAATTTAAAGAGCAACCGTAAAAAAACTTTTAATGCAAATAGATTTTGTAGCCGATACGAACCGTAGAGCCTCTTTTTAGGCTGTCATTGAGTCGGGCCAAGATTGTTTGCCCGGTATTGGAAACAAACGTCGGTATTTCGCCGGACGCCGTTAGCAAAGAAAGAAGTCGCACAATGATCAAATATACGTTGAATAAGCAGCGCAAGGCGCAGATAGCGATCGTTTTGTCGCTGCTCTTTGTCGCGCCGATTGGCGTTAAGAATTGCTGGGGACAGGCGGCCGGATTTGCTCAGTCCCGAAAGGAGATACCCGCGACCGCTGAAAGCGGAACGCGACGTAGTTTTCTAGCGCAAATCAACCCGTTCAAACAGTCTGAACCAGATCGTCCCATCGTTGACACGACGACGATTTCGCAGCCTGTCGCGACGAACGTTCCCCCGAGTTCTCTCGTTGCGCCCAGAACGGTCACGCCGCCTCCTGTTCAGAGTCGTCCCGTG
>CACYBR010000161.1 GCA_902772705.1 uncultured Planctomycetota bacterium | reverse complement strand
CTGTTTCGAGATCTTCTTCTTCCATCTCTTCTTCGTACTCGGAATCCTCAACGCCGGGATCGTCCTCGTCGTCAGCAGATTCGTCGTATTCTTCCTCTTCTTCGTACTCGTCGGTCGCCACGTCCTCGTAGGAGACTTGAGACGCAGCGTTCGAAGGCCCTTGAGGTTGAGCGTAAGCCGCCTGACGCACTTTTGACGCGTTTGACGCGCCGCCGTTCTGTTTTGGCGCGCGTTGATCTGGCACGACGGCGAAATCCGGGAGCTTCGAGATTTCGTTCATATCGAGCGTCGGATATTCGGGATATCGGTCGTTGTAACTGTTCGTGTTGGCGCGCAGAGCGTCTCCGCCGGGGAACATGTTTTCGTCCGTCGTCTGCGGTCGTTCGTTGACAGGGGACTCCGTATTCTGGGAACGGGCGGACGCTCTGCGTTTTTTACTGGTTGTAGCGGAGTCGCCTCCCTCTTCTTCGAGTTTTGCGCGTAACTGTTCGTTTTCTTCGAGCGCGTCGCGAAGTTCAAACTGAACGCGGTATATTTCATTCTCAAGTTGTCGGCGCTCGCTGATGAGAATGGATTCATTAATCGCATACTGCCGGCGCGAAGTACATCCGCCGAGCGCGGTCGCCACGACGCAAGTCAGCGCGACGGCGAGCAGAAGTCTATGACGGTTGCTTCGTTGTAATGTAGAGTTCATCGAAACGTCCTTTTTTCAGGTGTTTTGCGCGCGCTTCCCTGCGCGACGCGCGTCTGATGGGCAAGGAAACAGCGCCAGCCCAGCAGACCGTTGAGGGACTCTAACAAATAATTGCGAAAGGTTCAACGACAATTTTTCCCTGAGCGTCCGGTATTTCGCTTTTTTTAAGAAATATCTTTTTTTTGTTGGCGAAATACGAAACGTTAAAGCGACTAATCTGCGTTAAAAATAACGATTAATGAAATTGTAAAAAATAAGAAAACGACGTGCGAACCAGACGATTCAGGATCGCACGCCGTTTCTTATCCGCGATGATCGCGCCGATTATTCACGCGCGGGACGACATGATCAGTTTTTGCCAGAGTTGATCGAAGCGACGACGTGATCGACAATCCCGTAATCACGCGCTTCTTCCGCCGACATGAAATTGTCGCGATCGGTGTCTCGACGAATTTCCTCGAGCGTGCGCCCCGTGTGCTTGATGAGAATATCGTTGAGCTTATTCTTGACAAAGCGGAATTCTTTCGCGTGAATCATGATTTCTTCCGCCGTGCCTTCCATACCGGCGAGCGGTTGATGGATCATGACGCGCGAATTCGGCAACGCAAAACGCTTGCCCGCCGCGCCGGCTGTCAGCAGGACGGCGCCCATCGACGCGCACTGACCTATGCAGTAGGTGCAAACGTCGCAGCTGACGTACTGCATCGTGTCATAGATCGCCAGACCCGCCGTCACGCTGCCCCCGGGAGAGTTAATGTAAAGGTGAACGTCGGCCGCTGGATCGACCGA
The DNA here is from genome assembly GCA_902772705.1 of uncultured Planctomycetota bacterium. Taxonomy (GTDB): domain Bacteria; phylum Planctomycetota; class Planctomycetia; order Pirellulales; family Thermoguttaceae; genus RUG369. The sequence goes on along the minus strand of CACYBR010000161.1, from coordinate 4,796 downwards.
CTGGAGATAGAGAAGCTGGGCGACGATTGAGTTCGCGCTTTCGTCGGTCACCTGAGTTCCCAGAAAAATGACACGATCCTGAAGAAGGCGGCTGTAGATGTCCATTGCGCGTTCTTCGCGGCCGTTTTTATCGATAACAATCGGAATAAGCGACACTGTATTTTTCCTTTGGTTTCTTAGTTCAAGGTCGTAACGCTGAATGTGGCGACAAGCGCGTCAGACCGCCTTGTCTTCCGGCGCCGGCGTTCGCGTGAGGATATTGTCCACGAGACCGTAATCCTTCGCTTCCGGCGCGGAAAGGTAAAAGTCGCGGTCGATATCCTTCGCGATCTGTTCAACCGTCTTGCCCGTGCTCGCCGCGAGGATCTCGTTGAGCGTCTGACGATCCTTGAGGATTTCGTTGGCCTGAATCTCAATATCAGAGACCTGACCTCCGACGCCGCCCCAAGGCTGATGGATCATAACTTTGGAATGGGGGAGCGCGTAACGCTTGCCCTTGGTTCCGCCGGCAAGGAGAATCGCGCCGCCGCTTGCCGCCAGTCCGACGCAGTAGGTTGCGACGGGACACGAGAGGATCTTCATTGTGTCGTAAATCGCGAGGGTCGCGCTTACGCTTCCTCCGGGTGAATTGATGTAAAAATGGATATCCTTGCGGCGATTGACGCTCTGCAGGTACAGCAGTTTCATCACGAGGTCGTTGGCAGAACCGGTCGTGATCTCGCCCTGAAGGAAAATAATACGATTATCGAGCAGGAGGTCGCCCAGCGTCATGGAGCGTTGACGCTGATAATCCTGATAACCGGCGTTCATGGAAGGACATGCTTCGTAAGACATAGGCTTTCAACAACTAAACAGGATCAGCCTTCGAGGGGAAGGCGTCGGTTGGCGCGTCTCGCTTCCTGTCGCCCGGGCGACACGGAGATGCGGACGCAGTCATGTTCCAGCGCGTGAAGAACCACGCGTGGACCCACTGTTATTATACGCAAGACGGGCGCCAATAAAAGAGAAACGTCGCGTTTCCACGACGTTTCCCTGAAATAACCGACCGAAAACGCGTCTCTGCGTCCTGAAGACGGAGAAAGAGGCGCGCCTATCGTCGTCGGTCTGGCGCGCTGGGGGATAAGATCAGTTCGTCTTGCGCAGCATGATGCGCGCGTCGGCGACGGAACAGCCCTTGCCCTCTTCGTGGACAATGAGCGGGTTAATATCGCATTCGGCGATTTCAGGATGGTTGACGAGCATGGTCGCAAAGCTCAGAAGCGTGGTTTCGAGCGCCGCGACGTCGCATTTAGGCGCGCCGCGGAAGCCGTCGAGCATCTTGAAGGTCTTGATCTGGCGAACCATGCGATACGCGGAAATCTTCTGCATTGGCGCAAGACGGAAGGCGACGTCCTTCCAGAGTTCCGCATAGGTGCCGCCATGACCGATCATGACGAGCGGACCGAATTTCGCGTCGCGGTTGCAACCGAGGATGACCTCGACGCCCTTTTCTGCCATCTGTTCGATGAGGATAGAGTCGATCTTTGCGCCAGGGACGTTCTTCTCTACGTTGGCGTAGATCTGAGCGAACGCGGCCTTTGCCGCTTCCGGTCCTTCGACGTTCAGGATCACGCCGCCCGCGTCGAACTTGTGCTTGACGTCGTCGGACATGACCTTCATAACGACCTTGGCGCCGATTTTGGAGACGATTTCGGCGGCTTCGTCGGCGGTCTTGGCGACCCCGCTGGCGAGCAGCGGCAGATTGTAGCATTCGAAAATCGCGCGGCAGTCTGCCTGAGTCAGATACTTGGAGTCGGCGTCGCCGAGGTAATCGGCGATGATTTTTCTGGCCTTTTCAACGTCGCAGGCGGCCGCGTCGGGATATTCACGATCGGTAAGCGCGCGGAATTCTGCTAGCTTGACGTAAGCGCCAAGCGCGTTGACCGCGTCTTCCGGGAACATGTAGTTCGGAACGCCCTGAGAGACGAGCGCTTCGACGCCTTCGGCGACCGCCGAGGCGCCCATAAACGCGCAGACGACCGGCTTGCCCGACTTCTTAATGACCGCAGGAACGTCGCGACCAATGTTGTCCGAGTCCGTCATGGACTGAGGGGTCAGAAGAATGAGCCCCATGTCGACGTTCGGATCGGCCATGATGAGTTCGGTCGCAATCTGATAACGATCGCTGTGAGCGTCGCCGAGGACGTCGACCGGGTTGCGAAGAGACGCCGCGGCCGGCATGGATTCCTTAAGCTTGGCCTTTGTTTCGTCGGAGAGCTGCGCGAGCTTGAGACCGGCGTTGACCGCCGCGTCGGTCGCCATGATGCCGGGACCTCCCGCGTTCGTGATGATGGCGAGGTTCTTGCCCTTGGGTTCGGGCTGCGTCGTGTAAAGAGAGGCGCGGTCAAAGAGCTGCGAGATCGTGTCGACGCGCTGGACTCCCGACTGGGTAAAGAGCGCGTTGTAGACGGCGTCGGAACCGGCAAGAGAACCTGTGTGGCTGCTGACCGCCTTGGCGCCTTCCGCGCTTCGTCCTGACTTCAGAACGAGGACGACCTTGCCTTTGTCCCAGAAGATTTTCGAAGCGATCTCGGTGAAGCCCTTGCCGTCGGCGACGTCCTCAAGATAAAGGGCGATCGCTTTCGTGTTCGGGTCGTCGGCGAGGTATTCGAGGAGTTCGGTTTCATTGACGTCGGACTTATTGCCGAAAGATACGAACTTGGAGAAGCCCATCTGTCGCGCTTCGGCGAAGTCGAGGACGGAGGTGCAGAGCGCGCCGGACTGGGAGATGAACGCCAGATTGCCAGGCTTGCAGATCTTGGACGCGAAGCTCGCGTTGAGGCCGACCGCCGCGTTGATGACGCCCAGACAGTTCGGACCGACGAGCGGGATACCCGCGGCCTTCGCCTTGCTCGCCATTTCCTTTTCGACGACGGCGCCTTCGTGGCTGACTTCCTTGAAGCCCGCGGAGATGATGACAATTCCGCCGACCTTCTTCTCAATCGCCTGATCGACTACGGAAGGTACGAATTTCGCGTTGACGAGAACGAGGACGAGATCGACGTCGCCCGGAATCTCGGAAAGCTGGGTGTAGGCCTTAAGACCTTCGATTTCGCCGCCTTTGGGGTTGACGGGATAGATGGTTCCCTTATAGTCCTTGATGAGGTTCAGTAGAACGTCGTTGCCAACGCCGCCCTTTTTGGCGGACGCGCCGACGACGGCGACGGACTGCGGGTTGAACATTTTGTCGATTTTAGCGAAACGGTCTTGCGACAACACTTGAGCGCCCTTTCAATCGTATAAAGTGAGTCGGTCGGCGACCGGAGGAGGTCTGACCGAACGTGGTTCGTCAGCGTCTTCAGAAGACGCTGTTTCAATTCTGTAATGGTAACAATATTTGGCAGGTTTGGGAAGTTGCCAACCGCAAAGAGACGTTATTTTATTTTTGGCCTCTTTGTCAAAACAACGACCGACGGTTTTGGAACGGTCGACTTGTCTATTTTTTCTCCTTCGCGAGACATTCTTCGACAAACGCGCTCAGGCGTCGCATGCCTTCCTCGTTTGAAACGCGCGGCGTGAAGCCGAGCTCGTTTTTAGCGCGCGTCGTGTCAAACCAGTAGGAATTTGCGAGCTGAGTCGCAAGGAATCGCGTCATGACAGGCTCGCCCTTAAAGCGACAGACGGAATAGAGCTTTTCGAGGAACGCGCCCATACGCCACGCCGTCTTGAAGGAAACGCTTGAGGACACGGGAGGCTCGTGGGCGAACGCGAGGAGTTCGTTGATCCACTGCCAGCAGTTCATCGGTTTTTCCTGCGCGATGTAATAGACGGAGCCGGGAACGGACGAACCGGGTACAAGCGCGTCGAGCGCGAGCTTATGCGCGTCGGCGGCGTTTTCAACGTAGATTGTCGCGATCAAGTTTTTGCCGTCGCCAACGCGAGTAAGGCGTCTCGACCTTGCTCGCTGGAACATTCTCGTGACAAGATGTCGGTCGCCAGGGCCCCAGATGAGATGCGGTCGCAACGCGACGGTCATGAGCGTGTCCTCGCGCGTCGAATCGCGCGGGGGCGCCTCAATGTGGATCCGCGGATTAAGGCGGCGGAAATTGGAAGGGGAGAGATCGACGCCGCCGAAGTCGTAATCGTCGGTCCATGGGGCGTAATTCGCGGCGCGGACGAGTTGTTCCGAGATCGCTTTGGTCATTTGGTACCAGCAGAGAAACCTCGGAGCAAAAGGCGTCGATTCGTCGATTCCTTCCTGCGACTCGATCGTATTGGCGACGCACTGCGTGCTCGTATAGACCAGTCGCCGCACCTTGTTCTTCAGGCACGCGGCGACAACGTTGCGCGCGCCCATAAGGTTCGTGAGATAATAGGGCGTCGGATCCATGACGATGCTCGGAAACGCCGCGACGTGAAAGACCGCGTCGACTCCTTGAATCGCACGGTCGACGTCGTCAAAAGACGCGAGATCGCCCTGACGCTGTTCGATTCCAAGGTCGTTCAGCTCCGCGTGAGATCTGCGACTGAACGAAATCGGTTCGATTCCGTCGGCAAGAAGACGCTTCACGAGATAACGTCCTAAAAAACCGCCGCCGCCTGTAACTAACGCTCTCATCGGTTTCTCGATACTTGTCTCCTGATTGGGGAGCGACGACGTTCCCCTCTGTTTCAATGCGGATAAGCGCCATGACGTCGCTGGAACAAATCTGGCGACGTCTCTGGAATGAAGCGATTACTCGGTCGGATAAGCGTTCTCGCCTTCTCCGTACTCGTCGAAATCATGGAACTCCTCGTAACCGCCCTCTTCCTCCTTG
>CACYBR010000160.1 GCA_902772705.1 uncultured Planctomycetota bacterium | reverse complement strand
GGCTTGTACTCCAAAGGTCGGAGATTGCTCTCCAACGGTTGGCGTCTCACACTGTATGATTTATACTTTACCTGATTGTCAAATATCAATTCGCTTACGCGTCGCCCTCGAAACAACCGACTCGAACGCCGATTGCGTCGACGGCTCTGATAAGTGTACAGCGCTTTCATGAAGCGTCAAGAGAAAAACAATATTTTTTTCAAAAAACGCGCGAAGCTGAAAAAAACGCGAGTTATGCCGTTTTCAACGTGTCGTCTCACGACCTCGCGATCAATTCTCCTCCCCAACGTCCCCTTTTCTCTTCTTCCCCATCGGTCGTCTGCACAACTCGCTCCTGAACGTCGTCCGTCGTGCCAGGCGGCGGCGTTCTCAATGCTCACGGTTCGGGCGCGATCGAAAAAAACTCGCGCGTTGGCGCCAAACCCCTGACTACTTCCAGCTCCCTTCTTTCAAATACGGCTTCATCGCTTCGAAACGCAAATCAAGCTCGGCAATTTGATCCGCGTCGAGCTTAAATTCCGAAACGATCGGCTTCTCCGGTACGGCGTTCCCGGGACCGTATTCGCGTGAAAGGCGATTCTTAAAGACTCCTCGCTTCTGCCAAATGTAAAGGCTGAACCCGCGAAGGTTGTTGCCCGGGATCGTTTCCCTAAGGTTGAGCATTAACATTAACTTGCTGAACGCGTCGGCTGCGACGACGTAGTTGCCGGCGTCGTAGTTGCGCCAGACCGCGGCAAGGACGTCCGCAAACGGCGCGCGCTCCGTGACCAGACCTTCCGCGCCTATCCGGCAATGATACAGCCATGCGAACCCGCCCATTGCCGAGAAGACGCGTTTGATCGCTGGTTTCGCCGCGAGGAGCCGCCGCATTCGCGCCTCGATCGGCGACGATTCTTCCTTGACGTACCCAAACCATTCCGACTCCTTGCCCAGCTCGATCAGCAGCTCGACCGACGGCGCTGGTCCCTTATACTTTGTGCCGCCCGAGGTTTGGATAATCACCGGGCGCTTCACGACCTTCATCAGCGCGCGCCAGTACTCGCGAAGGTCGTCCTCCGTCTTGCCGTCGTCGGGCGGTCGCGAAATGATCGCGGTCGGCTCGAGTTCCTCCGCCTTGCGCGCATAATCGAGCATATCGTCGATATCTTTCCCCTGAACGCCCAGACAGAGCGCCGACTTGCGCCCCCGGGCTGTCTCCGCCAGAACCTCCATGCCGCGCAGCTTCTCCTCCTTCGTCAGGAGGTCGACCGCGTCGCCAGCCTGCGGCCAGATCATGCCGGGAGATTCGCACCAGTCGACGAACTTAACTTCGTCGGCGAGCGTTTCGTAGTCGACTTCGCCCGACTCAAAGAACGGGGTCGACAGAATCGGGAACGGACCGCGAACGCGCGGATCGCCAATGATTTCGCGTTCCGGCGCCGCGTCGTTCGACTGCGCGGCGGCTCCGTTCGGCGAAAGCAGTTCAGAAGCGGCGACGCCAAGCGTTCCGGCGGTTAACGTACTGAGAAAATGACGACGTGAGAATGAATTTTGCACCTTAACCTCGATTTCTAAGCGGACCGTAACGACCTTCGTCGAAACGAGACCTTTTGGACGCCAATAAAAAAAGACGCCCGTCGGCGACGCTCGCCGGCTTTTGTCGCCGTTCTCCGCGTCGTCGACGGGATTTCCAACCATAATTCGGCTCTTGAGTTATTCGATCGTCGGAACGACGAACGGAGCGCGGTAGTCGATCGTCAGGAGCTTTTCGGCCGCCTCCGCGTAATCCCCCTTAATGCCCGAGGTTCCGTCGTACTCCAGGAACCGGCTTGCGCGGAACGTGTCGGCGTTCATTTTGAGTCCCTGCGCCGTCAGATGCCTTTCAAGCTCGCCGATCGCGGCGGCGAGCGTCGCGTCGTTTCCGGCAAGCTCGAGAACCGCCTTCTTCGAGTACGGTTCGCCGAGCCGATACGCCGTGTTCGCGCCGTTGTACCATGTCGACGTGTCGTGCCCGACCTTGAGCGGCGCCGTCAGTCTCGACGCGTCCGCGTTGAGAACGGCGTCGACGAAGTTGCGCAGGTGCGGGCCCGGCCCGTCATGCTCCGAGGTCGCTTCGAACTCGCGAATCTTCTTTCCCTCCGCGTCGAACGCGACCGCGCCGCCCCAATGCTTCTCGTAGCGACCCCCTTCGCAGTATACGACGTAGCCGCTCGAAGGACCCGCGCACGCGCCCGCCGACTTCGGGTCGGCTTTGTCGGGAAGGTTCGAAATGCGGAAAACGACCGGGATCGCGCCCGTGTCGAAGTAGGCGAAGAACTCGTTCGGCGTCTCGCCCGCGTCGTCGTAGCCGATCCGCGCGCCGCCCGCCAGAACTCGCTTCGGCGCGCCAATTGCGTCCCCAAAGACGTCGTTTCGGCAGTCGTCGAGCAGATGCGCGCCCCAGTTGCCGACTTCCCCGTTGCCCGTGTTCCAGCTCCAGTGCCAATCATATTGCAGATTGTTCCGATAGATCGGAACGTCCGGCGACGGGCCCAGCCACTGGTTGTAGTCGACGGTCGTCGGCGGCGTCAGGGGCGTCGAACGCTTGCCGATTCCGTTTCGGGCAAAGAACCGACCGACACAGACGGATTTGATTTCGCCGAGCTCCTTCTTTTCATGCAGGAACGCCTTCGCCTCGGGGTGATGCTTCGGGTCGGTTCGCATCTGCGTTCCGATTTGTACGATCTTCCCGTATTTCTTCGCCGCGTTGACGAGCTGTTCGCCCTCCCAGAAGTTCAGGCAGATCGGTTTTTCAAGATAGACGTCCTTTCCCGCCTGCATCGCCCAGATCGCCGCAAGGACGTGCCAGTGGTTGCAAGTCGCGATAATAACGGCGTCAACGTCGTGATCGTCGAAGACGGTTCGCATATCGGCGCCGCAATTCTTAGCGTTCGGGAGCTTTTTACAAAGGTCGGCGAGGCGAACGGAGTCTGGGTCGCAAAGCGCGACGATTTCAGCGTTCGGAATATTGGGGAAGAATGTCGTCAAAAAGGAGCCGCGACCGCCGCAACCGACGAGCCCTATTCGGAGCTTGTCCTTCGGACGGTCGGCAAAAACGGCAGGCGCTGAAATCGCGGACGACGAAAGCGCAAAGACGCTCGCCGCGCTGGCGGCGAGAAAACGACGGCGTGTAAGTTGTGGCATAGTCGTGGTCTCCGGCGGCGTCG
>CACYBR010000159.1 GCA_902772705.1 uncultured Planctomycetota bacterium | reverse complement strand
ATCGGTTTTCGTTTCGTCGATCTTGACGTATTCGCTCCCTTCAAGACGATACAGTTCGACGGTGACGTTTGGAATGGGCGCTTCGCCGGGCTCTCTGATTCCATTGTCGTTAGCGTCGTTATATACGTAACCAGAGATGGAGCCTAGTTTCAGCTCGCCGAAATTGTAATTTTCGCCGTGATCGGCCCACTGGACGTCAATGGAATCGATGTAGTCGTTGGAGACACGACCGCCCAAAGTGCCGACCGAGTCTTTACCATCGTCGTAGTTGGCGGGCTGGATCTCTCTGACGCCGTACTTTTCGTTTATGTTAAGACTCGTGAAACTGTACGAACCGTCTGCGGCTGTTTGCGTTTCCGCAATCTTGACATAGGAGCCGTTGACGAGCTGGTACAGCTCGACCGTGACGGCGCCAATGCCGATTTCGTCTTTATCGAAGACTCCGTCGTCATTGTGGTCTTCGTAAACGTTTCCTGAGATGGAGCCAAGAAGCAGTTCGCCAAAATTGTAATTGACTCCGTGGTCGTTCCACTGAACGGGAATAGCGCGAATCTCGTCGTTATTCACAATAGAACCGCCAAGCGAACCGATCGAATCCTTACCGTCGTCGTACGAAGACGGCTGCTTTTCACGGACGGCGTACTCCTTGTTGATATTGAGCTTGTCGAAGAGGTAGGACCCGTCTTCCGCCGTTTGCGTTTCCGCAATCTTGACGTAGTCTGAGCCGTCCCACTCGTAGAGCTCGACCGTTACGTTGCCGATTCCCATTTCGCCGTTGTCGAAGATTCCGTTGTTATTGCGGTCTTCGTAGACATTTCCGGAAATCGAGCCGAGCTTGAGCTCGCCGAAATTGTATTCGTAGCCGTGATCGTTCCAGCCGACCTTGATGTTGGAGATATAATCGTTTGAAAGCGTTCCGCCGAGGGTTCCCACCGCGTCCTTGCCGTCGTCGTAATCTGAAGGCTGGAGTTCCTTAACGGCGTATTCCTTCATAATGTCGAGGTTGTTAAACTCGTAATTACCGTTTTCGTCCGTTTTGGTTTCGTCGATCTTGACGTAAGACGCTCCGTCCCACTGGTACAGTTCAACCGTAACCCCGGCGATCCCCATTTCATCATGGTCGATGAGCCCGTTGTCGTTACGGTCCTCCCAGACATTGCCTGCGATGGAGCCGCGTTGGAGCTCGCCGAAGTCGTAGTCGTACCCGTTTTGACCGTATCCGACAAAGACTTCAGTGAAAACGTCGTTCTTAACGACGCCGCCCAGCGAGCCGACGTAGTCCTGACCGTCCGAGTAATCTGTCGAGGCAAAGATCTCGCGAATCTCGTACGTCTTTTCGGGAAGCAACCGCAACGTGCCGGCCTTGTTCCAGGATCCGTCGAGGACGAACTTGTAGTGTCCTTCGGAATCGACGATTTGGGAGTCCATGAGCGTGTATGTCGCCGCTCCGTCCGTACCGTAATCGATCCTCCAGAGCTCAATTCTGGCGGGATAGGTCTTGCCGTCCCAACCTTCGCCTTCCTCTTTGCCATTGGCGTCGTTGAGGTCTTCAAAGACGTTGCCTTCGATTGTGCTCTTAAGGACTTTGGCAAAGTTGTTCTGCGTTGCGGCGGTTCCGCCCTGCATTCCGGAAACGTCGATCTCCAACGGCGTGATTCTTTGACCGTATTCTCCGCCCTTGGCGCAGAAGTCGAAATATTGCCAGCCCTCTGGAGAGACGATATCAGATTCGGAGAAGATTTGGTAGGTTCCAGGCAGGAGATTGTCGCTGGCAAATTCGTAGTAACCGTTAGCGTCGGTCGTCGTAGTCCATTCGGTCCCGTCCGCTCCAACGAGGAGCATGTGGACATTGGCAATTGGCTCGTCTTGGCCGAGATCGTAATTACAATCGACGTCGTGGTCGGCGTAAACGTAACCAGACACCGTAATCGGTTTGGGGGTCAGATTGATATCATCGTAGATTCCAGCCTGATCGATACCGTGGTTGCCGTCGTCGGCGTCGTATGGGAGCAAGCTTGGGTCATACCCGTCAGAAAGCGCTTTGGAGCGCGTATATTCGCCGTCGAAATCATCGACGAACGTCCCGACCCAACTCTCCGTCTGGTAGTGGTCCGAACTGAAAATCGCAGAAACCTTCGAACCGTCGATTCCGTCGACGACCGAGCCTCCCATCTCGCCGCCTTCAACCTGAGCGTTGTCCACTCCATTCGACGAATTCAACTGGTATTCGTCAAGATCGATCTGGAAGATGAAGTGGTCGCCCGCATGGAAATTGGTAAACGAGACCGTGAGGATCATTCCTCCGTCCTCGACCTCGTAGGAGTATCCAATGTCGGACGTCTTGTCGACCAGTGTGAACGGAACGGCGGAATAGACGCCCGGACCGCCTTCCGTAACGTCAAAGAACGCCTCGCCTTCGTTGAGCGAGCCGTTGCCGTTCTTGTCGAGATTGATCGTTATGGAGTCGAGCGTCGTGCTGCCTTCCTCGCCGCCGACCCATGCGACGTAGAAGCGGTCGCCCAAGTCTTCCTGATACTGTTCGGCGTAGACCACGCCGACGGAAATCGGGTCGGCCGCGAGATATTCGCGCTTCTCAAGAGGCTCAAAGCGGCAAACGTGATTCATCGTATTCGCGACGTTTCTGGAGCGTTTGCGCTGCTTGCGTCCGGATTTGGAGGACGAAACGTTTTCAACCGCGTGTTTCTGCATGAAGAGCGACATTCTTTCAGCCTTTCGTGCGCTAACTACCCTGAATATTGCACGGCGACAATCGTAATATCCCGGCGAAAGCTGGGATCGCCAGAATCAATTTGTCGCACGCAAACGCCGCGCCGGACGTTCGCTTATGTGACGCGCAACCGGTATTGCCCCAAAAACGACGCGGATGGTCTCTCAACGTCCGACTGGACGCGTATCATCCAACGTCGCCCCTTTGGGGAATCAGACGCCAGACGCGGCGATTTTCACCGTGTCGACGCATGTTATTCTGATGAATTAAGGGCGAACGAACAGAGTTTCAAGGCGCAGGAAACGGACGTTCGCGCGCCATCGCCGACTGTCGACTACCTGTCAACCCACAGCGTCGCTGTAGGCGACGCCAGGGAAAATCTACGTACCCTTAGTTCGGTTTATCGGTAAAATTTTCCCAGTCGTTTAGACTATCTTTGTTCCTAACGACCAGTTTTTACAAAATCAGGGTAACTGCCACTTGATGACCGTGGTGTCGAAGCTCCCTGAAAAGAGTGTTTTTCTGGCGTTGTCGTAGATTAATGCGGATACCGTCCCTGTATGACCAAGCGTATAGGCGTTTTCTGACTCGTTACTATGAGAAGCCTCGTTGTCCTTGGAACCCTTCTTACGACCTTGGCCAATGGCGATCATCTTTTGTTCGGGAATGTTCCATACCGTGACGTCGTTTACGCTGTCGCCTGCGGCAAGAGTCGTTTCGTCGCAGAAAACGAGCGAGTAGATCTTGCGTCCATCGACGTTCAGAGCGGCTGCTCGTTTTCCTGTGGTCAGGTCCCAAACCATAATCTGATTGGCGTCTCCTGCGGCGGCAACGAGAGACCCGCTGGGGGAGAAACATACGGCGCGCGCGCGTTGCGTGGTCGGGTTCGGATTGTCTTGAGTCGCCGCGTTCGTTAACGCGAAGTCCGCGAGCGTCTTTCCGTCTTCCGTGTTCCAGACCCGAATAACGCCGTCACGACCACCAAGCGCAAAAAGACGTCCGTCGGGTGAGAATTTCAGCGTTGTTGAACTCTCGCCAGGCGTTTTCCACTTTGTGAGGGACTCGAGGCTAACGGCGTCGTAGAAAACGACGTAAGAATCAAATCCGCAGACCGCGAGAACCTTCCCATTAGGAGAATAGTCCATAGCGTGAGCGCCCCTGAGATTGCTGTCTATATTGCGCTTGGAATTGGTTCCGAGGTCCTTGACGACAATCTGACCGTTTTGAGACAGCGCGGCGATCTCCGTTGGAACGGCTGGATTGACCGCGATAGCGCGAACCCAGTCTTCCAAGGCATCGAACTCCTGCGCACGTTGGAACGTTGCTCTTTCAACCGCTTTCCCAGTCCGGGAATCAACGCCTTCGTTCGCATTGCCGAAGTATATCATGTGGTTGTCTCCGCCGACGAGGAAAGTATTCTTGTCGTTGGAGAAGGCAAGCGCGGTAATAACCGGGTTGAGGTTGGGATTGCCGAGACTGAATTTATAAGTGGTCTCAGGACTGAGAACCTTGACCTCTGTTCGTACTGCCGGGCCGACAAGCGACTGGGCGCTCGCATATTCTGTAGCGAAAAAACTCATGGCGGCGACGATCAACAGTACTTTTGCAGTAGTTCGTAGTTTTTGCATGTTTGTAAACTCCATGGCGACGTCGCCAAAAGCGCGAGAGAGGAACTCTCCCAATCCCCTGTTTACGACAAAACAAACTAATCTTGCCGTCGCTCAGCGAATCGATCTTCCGATTTTGTAACAACGGACGGCGACGAGACGCCGCGTTTCTGTCTGATTCTTCTGGATTCACGACATGAACGACGATATGGTCAAAGCGTCAAAACGACGTCCTGAACAGAAGAATTACCGAAACTTTGGCGTCCTTATGGCGGTTAAACGCTAGACGGACGTTTTCAAGTCGATGAACGTCTTGGGGAACTGATTGGGGGGAAACCCCCTTCGGGTTCTTTTCGTCTTTAAAAGCGATCGGCGTGAGTCCTTTTTAAGAAGTTTGTGTTGGAACAGTTTTGAGACTTGAATTGTTTTTGCGGTCGATTACGTTGGATTTTGAGAAAACTCGTTTTTTTTGATTTTCCAATGTCTTTGACAACGGAAAATAATCGCTAAACCAGTTATAATGGACGCTTAGTCGATTATTTGAACTGAACGTGATTCGTCTGTCCTTGACGTTTTTTTCAATCTGTTTACGCTATGACGGACGTCAGGCAGTTTTCCTGCCGCGTTGTCCCTGCGTGTTTGCAGATTGGCGTGCAGGCAGACAGGGAATAACGTTAGAGTAAGGTTAACCACGGGAAGTGGTCTTCAAACGACCGTCTGACCTTCTTTATAACGAGTTGTAAGGGAACCTAATGTTTAATCAATCGGAAAACCGGAGGGGACGCTTCTTATCGTACTCTCGCCGCGGCGGCGTTGCGAAGGTTGTCGTCATTTTGTTGCTGATCGCATGTGTCGGCGCTGGAATTGTCGGATGGCGCGTTAAATCGTCCAAGACGTCAAAAAAGACCAACCTGATTTATGCGACCGCAGTGAGGGGAACCTTTGTCCATGAAGTGAACGGCAAGGGAAGCGCGGAAAGCGCGAAAAACGTCGACGTTGCTTCTCAGGTAGAAGGACAGGCGACCGTGATTTACCTTATTCCTGAAGGAACCGACGTTAAGAAGGGCGATCTTTTGGTCGAACTTGACTCTTCCGACATTGATGAGAAACTCGACTCTCAGGTCGTAACGACCAATACCAGTCGCGCCACGCTCAACAGCTCTCGCGCAACCCTGCGTTCGGCGGAAATCTCCCTTGAAGAATATGTCGAGGGAACGTTCGAACAGAGTTGGATGGAATATGAGAATACGATCTTTGAAGCGGAACAGACACGCAAACAACAGGCTGACAGCGCGCGTTTTACCGAACGTCTTCTCAACTTGAATTATTCGACGGAACTTCAGTACGAAATCGACAAGGTTGCGGAAGAGAAGGCGAAAAACTCGTTGGAAGTTGCAAACCTGAAGAGACAGACTTTGTTGAAGTACACGAGCGAAAAGCAAATTACCTCGCTCATGTCTGATATTGAAACGGCTCGCGCTAAGGTTGATTCGGACAAGAACTCGTACAACATCAACCTGAATCGTGAGAATCGTTATCGCGCTATCTCGGCTAACTGCAAGATTAAGGCTCCTCAGGACGGACAGGTTGTTTACGCAAACCAGGATTCTCGACGTATGTCAGAATCTGAAATGATTAAGGAAGGTTCCACCGTCCGTCAGCGTCAGGTTCTGATTCGTTTGCCTGATAAGACGCAGATGCAGGTTAAGACGATGATCAACGAGTCCAATATCTCGTCGGTCAAGGTTGGCATGCCCGCGAAGATTACTTTTGACTCTATTCCGAATCGCGTCATTGAGGGAGAGGTCGTCAAAGTCAACCT
>CACYBR010000158.1 GCA_902772705.1 uncultured Planctomycetota bacterium | reverse complement strand
GGCGAGTTGCGAGGGGGACGGCGCGAAGGTTTCAGGCGATTTACCCTCGGGCGTGAGTACGGCGACGTCAACGGCGTCGCCGCCGACGCGTTCGACCAGATAAGCGCACGGCGCGACCGCGACGAGGACCTGAAGCTTGCCGGCGTCGTTTTTAGTCTGCTCGCGCGTCTGAGCCGTCCTGAGTTTGGCGTAACTCATGATCAGGAGAAAGAGTATGAGCGCCAGAAGCGCAATGCCGACCGCGAGTGAAACGTACGCGTTTTTACGAGGGATAGCCATAGCCGTCGAATCTCGTTGGAGTAACAAAAAACGACGCCTCGCCAGAGCATGGAGTCAGACGACGCGTCGTGGGAATGGAATGAATCAAGTCCGTACGCCAGTTTCAGGAAGAAGCGTTTTCAGAACTGGCGAAGAACCGAGGTCATTTGTCGAATTTGACGTCGGCGGGATAGCCGCCGCCCATGTCGGGCATACCGGCGCCGGCGCTGCCCATGAAGGGCTGACCATTCGCGCCGCCCTGTCCTCCGGCGGACGTGGCGGTCGGCTTGAACTCACGATCGGCTTTGAAGAAGTCGAACGCCTCGTCGGCGACCGCAGTCGCTTTGGGTTCGAAGGGATTTTTCGCGTCGGAATCGTTGGGGAAAACCAGTTTCGTGTCGTCGTGAGAGCTACTGGGAGCGTCGGACTTGGCGGTATCCTTAGCGCCGCCGGGAGGGGTTGGCTGAGAACCGTTTGGCATGGGACCAACGGAGACCATGATCCGACCGTCGCCCATGTCGGGCATCGGATGCTCGGGATCGATCGAAGTCATTCCAGAACCGGCGTTCATGGCGCCGGGAGCTCCGGTGGACGCAGAGACGCCGGTAGCGAGGGAAAGGAACGTCGTTCCTTGATCGAGCGCCGCCGCCGCGATCGCAAGAATGTTGTTCTCATCGCCGGCGTATTTAACGTCGGGATCCTCGGGATCCTCGAACGGCTCGCCGTCGTTGAGAATTTCAGCGTCGGAGTAGATATCGACGAACGGCGACCCGTCGTAGGCCGGCTTGTCCATCGGATCGGCGTAGACGACGCGGGAATTGATTTCTGCCAATCGCTTCTTCGTCTTGGTCGAGGTCTCCTGACGCCCCAGTTCCTCTCGGAAATAATCGAATTCGTCGGACGTCTTGTCGTAGAGGTTCGGAGCTTTGTTCGTGGGCTGCTCGTCGCGCAGGAACGGACGAATGGAACGAGTCTTGAGAGGACGTCCCGTCGACGCGGCGGCTTCGTCGTTATCCTGCGCTGAAACAACGGACGACGCGCCCAGCGCCGCGACGACCGCAATCGCTAGAGAAACCCGATATAGTTTGTCTTTCAACATAATCCGACTCCTGACCGCGTCTTCCGCGGCCTGATTCAGTGTACGCTTCTATATTCTGTCGGCAGATCGCCCTGAAAACGACGACGCTCCAATCTGATATGATAAGTCGTGACGACCTTGTTTTCAAGTGTTCCCGATCCTTTTTTAACAACTTTTGAGCGACTTTTTTTGCCCGAAAGAGGATTTTATCGGACGACGCAGTTATATTGGCGGAGCGACGTTTTATCGAGCGCCGAACCTCGCGTCGGTCAGATTTTCAAAAAAGGGCCGGCTTTCTGTGAAGACGGCTGACGAAAATAACCGATGTTACAGATATTCTGCTTGTGTCGATTGATTGGACGCGGACCTGACGCGCCTGCGGCGCTAGACAGAAGAAACTTTAGCGAAAGAAACGCGTTTTTTTACTTTTTCGGGACGCGGCAGGGACGCCAGTCTGGATTAAGCAAAGCAAATTGGCGCGTCGGGTCAGACAGACCGACGACGCGACAGAAGAAAGCGCGGATTTACGTTAAATCAAATCGACGCGGAAGCGTTTCGCGGAAACGTTGGTTCGAATACGGCTGAACGGTTTTACAATGACAAAATTGATAACTCTGTTGACGAAGTCGAAGGGCTTGCGCTGCGTTTTATGCGCGTCCCTCTTCTGTTGGACGGCGGCGAGTTGCGCCGTTTACGCATCGGGCAGTCAGGAGCGCTGGACGCGCGCCGAACGCTCGCCTTTCGTGTCAATCGTTGACGAAACGAGTAAGTCTGTCGTAAGCATTCAGGGCGAAAAGCAGTATGAGAACGTCCAGAAGTCCTTTGGTCGCGACGCTCAGTACGACGTTTTCAACGGAATGGGGACGGGCGTCATCATCGACGAGCGCGGCTATATCCTGACCAATTATCACGTCGTTAAGGGGTTGCTCAAGCTTGAGGTCGTCACGTCAGACGGCGAGCGATATCGCGACGTCGAGCTCCTTCGCAACGACGTTGGCACCGATCTGGCAATACTCAAAATTAAACCGAAGAAGCCTCTCAAAAAGATTCGCATGGGGCGCGCCGAACGCGTTCGACTCGCTGAGGACGTTTACGCCATCGGCAACCCGTTCGGTTACAGTTGTTCCGTTTCGCGAGGCATAGTCAGTTCTGTCAGCCGGCCTCTTGAAGTCAATGAAACGCTCTCTTACGAGAGGGTTATTCAGACAGACGCGGCGATCAACCCGGGCAATTCTGGCGGACCTCTCATCAACGTCGACGGCGAGATGATCGCGCTGAACGCCGCCGTTCGCGAAGAGGCGGAAAACATCGCCTTCGCGATTCCCGTGGACGTCGTTTCCGAGGTTGCCGAACGTCTGATCCGTCAGTCGGTCGCCAAGATGACGCACCATGGACTAAAATTTCGCGTTGTCGATTCCGACATGCCCGACTATCCCTCCGACGGCAACGGCGAAGACTGCCTCGTTGTCGACGAGGTCGATCCGCACAGTCCGGCTTCCGATTCCGGCGTCAAACCTGGGGACGTGCTCCTGGAATCCAACGGTTACGCGGTTCACAATACGCTTGATTTTACATGTTCTCTCATTGGTCTTGGGTTGAGCGACGTCGCGGAGCTGAAGTTTGAACGCGACGGTTCCCAGCTCGACGCGACGTTGGCTTTCAGCGAGCTTTCGGGACGTGAATCCACGCTCGTCGCGACCGACGACTCCTCGAGCGAATCGAACCTCTATCAGACTTCTTCCATCGCCGCGTCCTTTGCCGAGGAGAGCGTGGGACGAGAAGAAAAACGTACCGAAAAGAAACAGGTCAGGCGCGCGTCCGCCGCCGAACAATGCGTTTGGGACGCGCTCGGCGTTGAGGTCGAGAGCGCCGACGCGGAAGAATATCGCAAGCGTTTCCCGAATCTTCAGGCGGTCGCAATCGGCAACTTTAATTTTGCTCCTTCCGGAGGAGTGAACGTCGTTAAGGTTGATCCGAACGGACTGCTGGCGTCTGGCGACGTTCGTCTTCAGGAAGGGGACTTCGTCTTCGGCTTTGGCGTGGGCGACGATTCTGACGGTCAGCTCAGCGTAACCTCTCTCGAAAACCTCTACTACATTGCCAAGCGGCTCGACGAATTCGCCGCCGTTGATTCCGGACGCGCACGCGTTTACCTCATCCGCAAAGGACGTCCGTACTTTATGGACGTCGATCTTGCCAAGGTTGTCGAATGATCCCCTTCCGTTCCGACAGGAATTGGGAACTTCCTGTCGACGTAACGCGACTAAAGCGCTGTTGCAACGTTTAAACACGCAAAAGAATCGTTGGAGAACGGAATGACCGCTTCTGAAACGTCGACGCGCGGCTTTACGGACGCGCATGTCCATCTTCATGACAAACGCTTCGGCAAGACCTGGGACGAGACCGCCGAGTATATCGAGCGCGCCAAATCGCACGGAGTCGTTCGCTTTATCTGCGCGAGCGCGTCTCCCGGAGATTGGAATCGCGTCGCTGAGCTTGCCAAACGTTTTCCCGACGTCTATCCTATGTTTGGCGTGCATCCGTGGAACGTTGAGCGCGTTAGCGGCGATTGGCTCGTTCCGCTGACTCAGTTTCTCGACTCTTTTGTCGCTCATGACGGCGCGACGAAGGCCTCTCTCGGAGAAGTGGGGCTCGATTACGCGGTTAGGGGATGCGACGACAATCTCCGCGCCGTTCAGGAAAAAGTCCTCCGCGCTCAGCTCGAACTCGCCGACGAACGCAAGCTGCCCGTCGCCGTCCATTCGGTTCGCGCCAACGAACGAATGCTGACGATAATGAAGGATTTTCCCAACGTTCCCGCATGGCTCCTTCACAGCTGGCGCGCCTCGGAGCACGAGATCGAGCGCGCGTGCGAAATGGGCGCCTTCTTCTCCTTTTCCGCTCGCGCGGTCGCCGATAACGCGCGCGCGTTCCGCGAATGCGTCGCCCGAACGCCGCGCGATCGACTCCTCGTCGAGTCCGACGGTCCGACCCCTCTGCCTCCAAACGGGTACGATATGAAGGAGGGCGAGCCCGTGCGTCAATCGGTCGACGTTCAGGCGCGTGACGCCGACGGTTTCCTGCTTGCCGAGCCCGCGTCGCTGCTGGCGACAGCGCGCGAGATAGCGAGCGTCCGTCGAACGCCTCTTGACGAGTTCTTCCGTCAGCTTTCAGTGAACGAACGTCGTTTTCTCGCCAACTGGCCGACCGCCGCGTCGGAGTGAACTCGGTTGCTTGACGATTGGAGCGCGCCTGCGATAATTTAAACGCGGGTAGGAAATCGTAATTGCTCTTGCTGGTCTTCCTCCGGCAGGGGCTTTTTTATTTTGAACCGGAGTCGCCGCTCGAACGTTTTTGCGTGCGCTTGCGCAGACGACTCAGAGACGATAGAGAAGATAATGCGCTTTAAAACCGCCACCCTTGGTTGCAAGGTCAATCAGTATGAAACGCAGTGGCTGCGGTCCGCGTTTGTTTTGAACGGCTGGGAGGACGCCGACGAGCCCGGCGCGAATATTTCAGACGTCGACGTCGACCTTGTCGTGATTAACACGTGCTCCGTAACGGCGGAGAGCGACGCGAAGAGCCGCAAGACGATCGCGCATTTTGCCAAATCGTGTCCAAACGCGGAGATTGTCGTTATTGGGTGCTATGCGGCGTCGGATCCTGACCGCGTCGCCGCGCTTCCCAACGTCGGGCAGGTCGTGCCAGATAAGCGTCGGCTTCCTGAGTTTTTGCGCAGCCGCGGACTTGAACACATACCAAAGGGAGTTGGGCGGCTCCTCGAACGTCGTCGCGCGTACGTCAAGATTCAGGACGGCTGCCGAGTCGGCTGCGCATATTGCATCATTCCTTCGACGCGCCCCTATCTTGAGAGCCGAACGTCAAGCGACGTTCTCAACGAAGCGCGGACGCTCGCGGAAAACGGTTATCGCGAGATCGTTCTTACAGGAATCCATCTCGGACACTATGGGCTCGATCTCTATCCTCCGACGCGGCAGGAACTCGAAGAAGCGCGCGCAGGGGGTTATGAACCGGGCTCGCGCCCCATGACGCTGGGCCAGTATCTCGCGCGTCAGTCAGTCGTTCCAGAGAACGAACGATTTGGACTCGCCGAGCTTCTCGAACAGCTCGCCGCGCTGAGGCTCCCCAAGACGCGTTATCGTCTTGGAAGTCTCGAAGCGATCGAGGTTTCCGACAAAATGATCGACGTGATAGGCGGCAATCCGGAATCGATGTGTCCGCATTTCCACCTTTCCATGCAGAGCGGCGACGACGCCGTACTGCGTTCGATGCGTCGACGCTGGCTCAGCGGACCGTATATAGAGAAATGCCGTGAGATCTGCGCGCGAATTCCAGACGCGGCGCTGACGACGGATATTATCGTAGGATTTCCGGGCGAAACGGACGCGCAGTTTGAGAGGACGCTTGACGTGGTGCGCGAGGTCGGTTTCTCGCGCGTCCACGCGTTTCGATTCAGCGCGCGTCCGGGAACGCTTGCCGCGACGGCGCCGTGTCAGATATCTCCCGAGGTCAAGAAGGAACGCGCGGCGCGTCTCGGAGCAGTCGCGAAGGAAGAACGCGAGAAATATGCGCGGCGGTTTATCGGCAGAGAAGCGCGCGTTGTGATTGAGCAAGTAGATCGCAGGAACGGCGAGTCGACCGTCGCGCGCGGCACGACCGACCGGTATTACGAGGTCGAGATTCCGACGACGGATCATGTGGAAATCGAGTGCGGCGACGTTGTGAACGTTCGGCTCACAGGACTCGCCGGGGACGTTTTTACCGGAGAGCGCGTGACGGCAGAACAGCGCGCGTAAGCCGGCGTAAGAAAAGGCGCGGTCAGACACGTGTTCTGACCGCGCCTTTTTATGTAGTTTCAGGCGACGTGAGACTCAGAAGTTCTCGTTCGCGACGGAGACGGCGCAATCTTCGATTGGGTCGATGAACGCGTTGAGATCCTGGAAGCGTTCGGAGGTGCGCAGCTTTGCGAGCGCTTTCGCTTCGATCTGCCGGACGCGTTCGCGCGTAATGCCCATCAAGCGCCCAATTTCTTCGAGGGTGTAGTCGTAGCCGTTTTCGAGACCGTAACGCAGACTGATGATGCGTCGTTCACGCGGCGGCAACGTCTTGAGCGCCTTTAGAAGCGCGTCGCGGATCTGTTGGATCGACGCCTGATGCTCGGGTCGCGGGGTCGTGGCGTCGGGAATGAAGTCGACGAAGCTGGCGTCCTCAGATTCGCCAAACGTCTGAGTGAGGCTGACAGTCGGGCTGCCGGCGCGCAGGGCAAGTTCGACGTCCTTGACGGTCATTTCGGTGCGCCCGGCGAGTTCGGAGACGGTCAGCTCGCGTCCGGACCGAAGCGCTTCGTCCTTCTGGACGGCGCGGATCTTGAGCAGATTCTCGTTCATATGCATCGGAATGCGGATCGTATTGACCTGATCAGAAATGGCGCGAGAGATTGCCTGACAAATCCAGTGCGTGGCGTAAGTGGAGAATTTAAAGCCTCGCCGGCGGTCGAATTTTTCGACGGCGCGCATGACGCCAAGGTTGCCTTCCTGAATGAGCTCCTGAAAATTCAGTCCTCGTCCGCGGTACCGTTTGGCGATAGAGACGACAAGACGAAGGTTGCTGACGGTCAGAAAGTTGCACGCGTTTTCATACTGATCTTCGTAGCCCTCGATTTTCAGTAGTCGCTTCTTGAGACTTTTGGGCGATTCGCCGGCGTAGTCGCGTAATTCGCGCAATTCGGTTAGACGCTCCTGACGACGTCGTTCAGTGCAACGCTGGAATGCGGCGGAGCGGACGTATGCGAGCAACTCGCCGACGCGTCTTGAGACGTCCCTCATACGACGTACGGCGTCGCGCAGATGACGCAGCCGGAGGTTGAGTTCTTCGAGAATGAGCGCCGCGTGACGACTTGCGCGAACGGCGCGAGCGCGGATCTGGGAGATCTGCTGACGCAGGGCGTCCTTTTCCAGAGCGGTTGCGCAGGTATGGAGGCGACCACGCAATTCACGTAGCGTAACGTCGCTCGCTTCGAGCAAATCGAGCGTCGCGTTGAGCGTTCTCAGGTGCGTCGGGAGAACCTTGAAGACGACCTCGCGCGTTTTATTGCGTTCAGAGGGCGCGACGTCAAAAGTTCGGTCGAACGCGGCGTCTTCGTGTAAGAAGCGTTCGAGCAAGTCGACGGCGCAGCGGATCGCGATGGGAGATTCAAAGACGACGCGGCGATATCGTCGGCGTGAGATTTCGATCGCCTGAGCGGCGCGAGATTCGTTTTCCGGCGTGAGGACGGGAACGCGGCTGAGGTCGTTCATATAGAGACGGATCGGATCGGAGTTGCGCTGTTCAATCTCGTCTTCGTCGCGTCGATCGGAGTCGTCAACGCCGTCGGGTTCGGGGTCGTCGGCGGACTCGTCGGCGTCGTCCTCATATTCGTCGACGATTTTCTCTTCTTCCTCGAGATCCTCTTCCGAGTCAAGATCGTCAATGAGCTCGATCGCTTGTCGCGCGAGGCTCGTTTTCAATTCTTCGGAAGCCTTTTCATCCAGATCGCCAGGGGCACGTACCAGGATCGTTTCGCGCTTAGTGACGTAATCGCGAGTCGAATCCGGGTCAAAGAGCGACAAATGCTCGTCGCTTTTCCGGGAATTTTTCACAAAAGTCTCCTTTGACGGCGCGTGGGGTTCTCCTTTCGGAGGTCGCGCACAAGGCGCGCGCGTCGACGTACGAGGGGTGGAGAGGGGTTGGAAAAGGCTCGGTCCCGAAGGACGTCGCCACAGGGGGTGTTCGGAGGTTCGCGCCGGGGGGTTAGACGCAGACGTCCATAAGCGTTACGTTTCGGACGCGCGTCTCTTGCGCGATTTTTTTATTTTTTCTCGATTATTTTCAGACTCACGACGGAACGTCGGAATCGTCCGGATAATCCTGTTCGGCGAGTTTGCGCTGTTTTTCCTGCTGTTGACGGCGCAGTTCTAACAGCGTTTGAAGACGTTGCTCCGGCGTGGCGTTTTTTTCACGCAGGAGCACGATCTTTTTTGGTATTTCGCGCTCGTTGCGCAGTCGCTCAAAGCCGTCGGCGAGCTCGCGAACGAGCGCGGCGCGGCGACTGGGATTCGCGGCGACTTCGGGAAGCTTTTTGGCGATCCCTCCGTCGTCGAGCGCGATGAGGTACGATTTCATCGTCTCGTCTTCATAGCGCAGGACAATCCTGGCAAACGACGGCGTTTCGCCGCGTTCGAGACAATCCCGAGCGACGAGGTCGAGCTGACGCGCGATCGGAGAACGCAGGTCGTCGTTGGCGATCTTCGCGACGAGTTGCGGATAAACGTCGGGCGAGGAAAGCCAGAATTCGAGGTATTCCCTTTCAAGATCGCTTGGCATGAAACGAGGGTCGTTCCATAGCGACGCTTCAAAGGGCGGGTAAAGCGCGCGGAGCTGTTCGTCGTTCTCGTTGTCGGGACCGGCGACGGGGTAAACCCAGTCCTTGCGGAAACGTTCGATCTTGAGTTCAGGCGAGCTTTCGTCAGTCTGACGCGGGTCGTTGTTCTGGAGCGTTTCCTCCTCGCGCCGTCGTTCAAATCGTTCCTCGCGGATTTTCACACGCTCGGCGTAGGAGCGCGCCTGAGCGCGTTTCTCGGCGAGTTGACGGCGCAGCTCGGCGTCGCTTACGCGAAAACGCGTTGCGAAACGCTGCAGAGCGCCGATCATGCGCAGCCGGACCGGATCGTTGGCATGTCGTCGATCGTCCGGAAAGAGCGCGACGACGTCGAGTAGCGAATCGAGCGCTTTCGCGGCGCCAACCACGTCGTTGTCGAGGTCGACGCCGGCGGTCGCCGTATTGAACGCGTGATCGAGCGCGTCGACCGCCCTGTTTTGAATCAGTTCGCGGAACGGTTCCGGCCCTTTTTCGAGCAGGAATTCGCACGGGTCGTCGTCGTCAGGGAGCGTGAGG
Source organism: uncultured Planctomycetota bacterium (assembly GCA_902772705.1). Lineage (GTDB taxonomy): Bacteria > Planctomycetota > Planctomycetia > Pirellulales > Thermoguttaceae > RUG369. The sequence goes on along the minus strand of CACYBR010000158.1, from coordinate 2,109 downwards.
ACGCTCATGTCGACGCCCTGCTCCACGAAGAATCGCAGGACCTCTTTGGCGCGTTTCTGACCCGCCTCGTCGCCGTCGAGAAGGAGGATCATCTTCGAGGCGAACCGCTTGAGGATGCGCACATGCTCCGCGCCGAGCGCCGTGCCAAGGACCGCGACGACATTTTCGAACCCGAATTGCGACGTGACGATGCAGTCGGTGTAACCTTCGGTCACGAGCACGAGGTTCGTTTGGCGAATCGCCACGCGCGCGCGGTCGAGCCCATAAAGCATCTTCGATTTATGGAAGATCGGCGTTTCCGGCGAATTGACGTATTTGGCATGACTCTTGATCGGCGTGTCGGGAAGTAGTCTCCCGCCAAAGGCGACGACGCGATCCTGAACGTCGCGGATCGGGAAGATCAGCCTTCCTCGGAACCGGTCGTAATATTTTCGCTGTTCCGCGTCGCAGAGTCTTGGCGTTTGCGGGAACGACGGTCGCGGCATGACGCGGCCTCGTTCGTCGTGTTCATCACGGTAAGCGAGCACGCCGGCGACTTCAAGCGTGCGAACGCGGTTGCGGTCGGCTCTGATCCAGTTCATAACCGCGTCGAACTCCAGCGGAGAATACCCAATCTGGAACAACTCGGCTGATTTTTCCGTGATTCCACGGTCGCGTACGTATTGCCGCGCGTTCTCCGCTTCCGGAGAATGGAGGAACGCGTCGCGGTATTTGCCGGCGAGCCATTCCATCGCGCGGTAAAGCGTTGGTCTGGAAATCGCGTTCGGGACGTAATTCTGTTGAGTCGTCGCGCTGGTATGAGGCGCTTCGGACGACGGAGAACTGTTCTGATAGTCTCCGTCAAGCCCGGGATCCTGCTCGTAAGCCAATCGGGACGCGCGTTTCCCTCTGAGCGAGCTGTTGGGCTTGAACTTCTTCAGTTCAATTCCAGCCATGTCGGCAAGGATCTGCATGGACTCTCTGAAGTCGACGTTTTCGATGCGCATGACGAACGAAAAGACGTCGCCGCCGATATTGCAGACCCAGCATTTAAAGGTCTGGCGCGTCGCGTTCACCTGAAGACTGGGACGCGAATCGTCATGCCATGGGCATTTGCCGACAAAGTTGGCGCCCTGACGACGTAGCGGGACATATCTCTCGACAAGGTCGACAATATCGATCGCGTCGCGGATTTGCTCGCGTTGGTCGAATCCGTCCTCAAAATCAGACAAACCAACGCCTCCTCGCGCAAAAGACTGCCGCGTCCACAATGCTCACGCCGCCGTTGAGCAACGTGAGAAATCCTCAATAATCCCAACAGAGCCACGCTGGAGAAACGCCCTCCCTGGTCTGTGCGCAGCTGGGGAACAATATGGATTATAGGGGCAACTTTTTTCGCGTCAATAATTATTTTTCCCGAAGAATTTACGGATGAAAAATTGTTTGCTTCTTTTCGCAAGACTATCTTTTTTGTCTATCTTTTTTAAATTATTTTAGTTTGCCGTTTCGCTTCAAAATGTTGAAAGAATAGCGAGTTTCGCGTCCAACTCCCGAATCTACCGTTGAGAAAAAATTCTTACGGTTGTTCGCAAGACGTCAAAAGTGTGAATAATTTACAACAAGCTACTTTTTCTAAATTTTCTAAAACTCTTAAACTTTGTATTTTATTATTTTTAATATATGACGTATGTTTGCTGTTTTGTCTAACTTTCTGAAGATATAGGATAAATAGGACGTCTGGGAATAGAATTTCGTTGTGATTTTTTTCTCTTTTTTTAAGAAAAAGACGTCAAGAATCAGACGTGGACGAACGTCGACCTCGTTACGATTCCGACACGCCTATCGGTCAGCAAGACAGTTAAAATGAAACTAAACGTTGTAACTGCGCAGGTTAAAGGAAAGACAAGACGGTCGGAAGCGGTATGCGCCGCCAACATGAAGCGCAGGAGCAACGGCGCTTTTTACGCCGACGCCTTTCTGAAGGCCATGTTCAACGGCAACATTCTACGAACCTGCTCGAGCAGAAGCGAATAATCGGAATGCGGGAAAATGTTGCGTCTGAACGAGTTTCGTTTACGAGCGCGCGGGAGACGGACGGCGCTGTCATGAAGTTCGCGACAATGGTGGAAT
>CACYBR010000157.1 GCA_902772705.1 uncultured Planctomycetota bacterium | reverse complement strand
GCATCTGGAGTCTGAGAAAGCCTCTCTGGCTTGAGCAGGATCGTTTGCCAGAAGCAGAAGCACGACGTGCGCCTCGGGATAATTGGCAAGCGTTGCGTTAACGAGTTGATAAAGGAGCGGATGCTTTTCGGGCGCCGACGGGGCGACGACAAGAACGCGCTGACCAAAACCAATAGGGGCAGACTTGTCGATCGTACGCAACGCAACCGTCGCTTCATCTAGTTTTTTGCTCTGTTTTTCAGGGGCAAGGCACAGTTGCTCAGTAGGTCGACCTACCACCAGGTCGAGAAATTTAGGAAGTTCGCCAACTTTACTGGGGTCGTGTCCATTTATGGAAACGACGCGAAGCAGAGCGAAATTCTTTTCCATTGCCTTGGACGGTCGGATCTGACCGCATACGGTAACGCCTGAACGAAGGTCAAAACGACGGATCTGGTTTGGGGAAACATAAACGTCGTCAGGGCTGGGAACATAATCCAGCGAGGGCTTACGAAGGAATCCAAAACCGTCAGGGAGGAGCTCAAGCGTGCCTTCACTGTATATGATCGACGCCTGAACGATCTTGTCTCGAAGGACCTGAACGATCAGGTCGTGTTCCGCGTTTTCTCTTTGACGGGCTTTTTGGACAAGTTCCCGCGTCCCGAGTTTGGTCAGCTCGCGATACCTTTCCGAACAGGCCTCGAGGTCCGGACGAACGACTTCTTCAAGGCTTGACGAGCGAGCCAATTTGCCGTATTTGAGGAGTAACGTTTCGGCAAGCGAAAGCGGTTCGCGACGCCGGTCGCTATGAGTGTAATTGCCGGAACGCCGAGAGCGCAGACGACTGTTTGCGTCGCCGCCGCGGCTGTTGGCGTAACGAAAAGACGCGTTGTAACCCTCGTCCTGACGATAGGAACCGCGATTGTCACGGCGTCCCGGGGAACGGTAGGAGGAAGCCTGTTCGCCGTAACTCTGGTAAGCGCTGTATCCTCGGGAATTGAAGGGACGATCGTGCCGGTTCGAATAACGATAGTTATCGGAAACGGATCCCTGAGGCGAAGAGGAGGGTCTTGAGTCAGAACTATAACGTCCCTCTCGCGGACGGTCCTCTGCGGCATATCCTCCGCGGTAACTTGAAGAACGGTACGACGCGCTACGGTATCCTCGATCATAATCGTTCGATTCCGAGGAATATCGCGGGCGATCGGCGTCATAGCGACCGGGGAACGAACGTCTTTCGCGCGGTTCACGTCGATAGTCGTCATTTTCGTCGCGAAGGGAGGGAGACCTTCTGCCATAAGCGCCATAATTTGACGAGTCAATGGCGGACGGAGACCTGTTGTAATCGTTTCCCTGATCGGAATAGGAACGTCTTCGCGAATAAGCGCCGTAATCAGAGCCTGACCCGTCTGGACCGCTGTCAAAGCGCGGGTCGCGACGGTAGTAACGCTGACCGCGTCGTGGATAATCCTGACCAGGGTCTTTGGAGTTCTGACGAGAATCGTCATCCGGTTCTCTGGAGTTATATCGCTCGTCTCCCTGCCCAGAATTAGACGAACTCGACGCGACCCCAGACTTTGGATCTCGCGCTGAATTTGGAGAATCGGACGACGAGTTCGTTCTCCAGTTTGTATCTGCAAACGAGGCCTGAGCCTCGTATTCGTGCTTGTTGAAGGAGGAAGATTCTTCTGACGGCATTCTTTGAATTCCTTAAAACGTGGCTCGATTTCGTAACGTCGTTAGAACGCGTTCGAAAACGCGCCGCGGTTTGGTTGGATCTGGAAAGTATCGGGGAAAGATTCGAAAAACAGCCGTGGTTCATCAGGAATGAGACCGTCGTATTTGCCGAATCGATTCCAGAATCGAGAAGACCTGCCGATCCATGGCAGAGTCGTCGCGGGACGCGTTGACAACGAAGTCGGCGCGGGCCTTCTTGACGTCAAGAGGAACCTGACGGCTTTCACGACGTGAAATTTCGTCTGGCGACCAGCCGCGAGCAACGGTTCGGCGCCGGCGCGTTTCTTCGCAGGCGTCGACGTAGACGATATAGTCGACATGCTTGTCCCAACCAACTTCAAACAGGAGCGGAGCGTCCAAGACCGCGAATTCATGGCCGTCGAGGCTCTCAAGCCACTGCTCGAACTTTGCAAGAAGGCGAGGATGGAGCACAGAATTCAGATAAACTAATTCCGCACGACCGGTTTCGTCAGGGGCAAAAACGACCTGAGCAAGCTTCTGACGATCGACCGCTCCCGCATCGTTGACCACGTCCGGCCAACGTTTCCTGACTATATCCAGAACGGAAGGGTCGTCGTAGAGCTTCTTGGCCTCCAGATCAGCGTCGAAAATCGCCGCGCCCTGAGCGACCAGCTCAGCCGCCGTGAAACTCTTACCTGACCCGACGCCCCCTACAATTCCGAGCGTGATCGGTTTCTCACTTCGTCGGTCCGTCATTTAAGGAAGCTCGTTCGAGTAACTGCGTTGACCATTAAACGCCGTCTATTATCGTTGGAATAAGGGGGGAACGCAAGAGGTTTTTGAAGATTTCTTGCAAATCTCTCGTATCAATCATTGATATTTGTACAATATATTCGACCTTTGTGGGCTTATTGTTTCAGATTACTTTCACGCTATAATATCCAGCATTATTGAAGTTTCAACGGGGAAAAAGCGCCTGTTTGGCAAGCGGACTCCGGAGATAAGGAGACTCAAAAAGGTCGAAGGAGAGGTTCATGGGACTTTACGATCGCGATTATTACCGCGATGATCAGAAATATCGCAAGACTGGTTCGGGTTATTCTGCGGTTACGATCCTCATTCTGTTGAACGTTGGACTTTATATTGCCGATCATATTTCAGGCGGATCGATCTTCGAAGAAATGATGTTGGCAGGTGTAACCGCGCCCAATCCGTTGCAGTGGTATCGGTGTCTGACGTATGCGTTTGCTCACGATCCGAATGGATTGCTTCACATACTATGCAATATGTTGGTCATTTTTTTCTTTGGACCGCCCCTCGAACGACGCTATGGAAAGGCAGAGTTCTCCTTGTTCTACCTGGGTTCGGCTGTTTTTGCCGGCGTTATTTGGAACGTTTTGAATTTTGGCGCGAATACCGCCGCTCTTGGCGCCTCTGGGGCGGCGACGGCGCTTGTGATCCTTTTTGCTCTCAATTATCCGAAGGTTCAGTTGCTTTTATGGGGAATCATTCCTCTTCCGGCGTGGCTTGCCGGCGTTCTGTATGTTGTTTACGACATGTACGGTTCAATCCACAGCGTAGATAATATCGCCCATGATATTCATATTTCCGGCGCAGTCTTTGCCGCGCTGTATTTTATCTCAAAAATTCGATTCACTAGCCTCATGAAAGGGAGGAATTCGACAGGGAGACGTTCTGGGAGTATTTCCGACGCCTCGGCGAAAAGGGCGACTTTTTCGTTTAATGCGAGGAAAGAGCGCGACTTCGAAGAACTCGAGAAAGAGGTTGACGAGATCCTGCGTAAGATATCCCGTACGGGAGAGGAAAGTTTGACTGAGAAAGAGCGCGAGACTCTTCGCTATGCCAGTCAGGAATATCAGAAGCGAAAAAATCGGCAGTAGCTTGTAGCCGTTTTGTACGAGCAAGCTTGAACGCCGCGTGTGGAGGGGACTTCCGAAGATGAAAAGATCATTTTTGCACTCGTTTCTTTTCGCTTTTGTCGCCGTTTGTGCGACAAAGTGGACGTTGTGTTCAGCGACGGTTCTGGCTCAGAATTCGGTTCCAACGATAGATATTTCTCAGGACGCGTCTCGACAGATTGTTATCGCGCAGGGAACTCCCGAGGTCTATCAGGGACACCCTTATCTGGTCCAGAATCCGGACGATTCGTTGCTGCTTGTCTGGAATGTCGATCATGGGGGAACGGCCGGTCCAATTGCGAAGAGCGTCGACGGAGGACTGTCCTGGACTCGCCATGATTCCGGGGCGCCGGAAACGTTTAAAACGCACAGGAACTGTCCGAGCGTCTACAGACTCGTCGCCGCCGACGGCAAGGTTTGGCATTGGGTTTTTACCTCCCAGCCCTGGATGGCGCGCATCGTTAGCGGGGACGGAGGCGAAACCTGGGAGGAAAAGGCTCCCCTTGGTTTTCCCAACGTCATGGCGTTTAGTACGATTATTCCGAAACATCCCGGGACTCAGGACGGCGAGTATCTTGGCTTTTTTCACTGGCGTCGCGCGGCTGACGGGAAGGTTCTCAATTTGGAACCGCCAGTCAAGGGCCGTCTGGAAGTCGTTGTTTCCGAGACCCACGACGCAGGCTTCACCTGGTCTGAACCACGAACGATCGCCGCTGTTGAAGGACGTGATTTATGCGAGCCCTTCGCGTTTTGGTCGCCCGACCAGAGAGAAATCTGTTGCCTTATGCGTGAAAACACTCACAAGGATCGCAGCATGGTTATGTACAGTCAGGACGACGGCGCTACGTGGTCCGTTCCAGTCAAAACGTCGTGGGAACTTACCGGGGACCGCCACATGGGGGTTTACGTGGGAGAGGGGCGGCTCTTTGTCGCGTTTCGCGATCAGGCGCCTGATAGTCCAACACGCGGACACTTTGTCGGCTGGGTTGGAAGCTACGAGGATATTAAATCGGGGCGTTCCGGCGACTATCGTGTGAAACTGCTCCATTCATACGCGAAGCCGCGTCCGCACGACTGCGGTTATCCTGGAGTCGCTAAACTTGCGGATGGAACGATTGTCGCGTTGACTTATATCAAGTACAGGGACGACGAGAATAAACATTCGATTGTTGAAACGCGTTTCAAGATAGAAGAGCTTGACAGGAAAGCTGAAGAATTGAAGAAGACGGCGAAAGAGGAATGAAGATCTAAGGTCCGTTTTTCAAGAATCGATAAAAGCGAACAGAGTTTTTTCGTTTTGTTCCTATTGGAGAAGTTCGATAAATTGCGCGCTCTGACGGTCGCGTCAGAGTCGATAAGATCTTTCGGGGTTCGCGTGTCAACGGACCGTTTGTCCGGTAGCGACAAGCAGCGCGCTGCCGGACGTGTCGTAGAAATAGGATTGGGGACCTTCTTTCCAGAGAAGTTGACTTTGTCGGTCAGATTGTTTTGAACGCTTTGCAGTAGTCTGGCAAACGTTAATTCCGATTCTCCCAACGCATTCGCAACGTTGCTGGCAAAAGACCTTTTCCGTACTGACTGACGATTAACCTTTTGACGTCGGCAACTGGGTTTGCCTGTTTTTTACAATCTACTCTCTTATTGAGCGAGTCTTGAGCAAGACGAACGAAAGACTTCGAAACCACCTTTTAATTCTTCTGAACGGCGCTTGAAAGCAGGTTTCCCATTTGCTAAACTTGTCGACAGTTATCATCAACGGAGCGGCGCTGTGATTCGAGCGTGAATAACGGAAAACAGCGTCGTTGTCATTTCCTGTCAGTAGTTTTCAGGCGGACGTTCACGCGTCGGCAAGAGGCGAGGTTAACGGTGAAAAAGTCTTATTTGGCGATCGATATGGGCGCGTCGAGCGGACGACTTGTTGTCGGTCATTTCGATGGAAAAAAGATTGAACTTGAAGAGCTTTACCGATACGACAACGGTCCGGTTGAGATGAACGGATCGCTCTTCTGGGATCTTCCAGGTTTGTGGCAGAGCGTCCAGAATGGTCTTTACGCCGTTGGCGCTAAGTACGGCGATCAGATTACCAGCGTCGGCGTCGACACCTGGGGCGTCGACTTCGCGTTTCTTGGTCGCGGAGGCGTCCTGCTCGGCAATCCCTACTGCTATCGGGATCCTCGCACTGACGGAGCCATGAAGCGCGCGTTTGACATTGTGCCGCGTGAGGAGATCTTTGCTCAGACCGGTTTGCAATTTATGGAATTCAACTCCCTGTATCAGCTTATGGTCATGAAGGAACAGAATTCCCCGTTGCTCGACGTTGCGGAACGCCTGCTTCAGATTCCTGATCTGTTCCACTGGCTTCTTTCCGGAGTCGAAAGCAACGAGTTCACGAACGCCACGACGACTCAGTGTTATAACCCAATTGTCCGCTCCTGGGCGTTTTCGCTTCTCAAGAGATTTGGTATTCCGACGACCCTCTTTCCGCCGACGACCGAACCGGGCACGACTCTCGGCTGGCTTCGTCCCAAGATTGCTCAGGAAACGGGTCTTACCGCCGCAAAAGTCGTGCTGCCCGGCACGCACGACACGGCGAGCGCTGTTTTTGCCGTTCCTTCTTCCAGTCCTTTGGGAACGGCTGATTGGGCTTATATCAGCCTTGGAACATGGGCTCTCATGGGAATTGAGTCTCCGCGGCCGGTCGTTAACGACGTCGTCTCGAAATTCAACTTCACCAACGAGGGCGGCGTTTGCGGAACGACTCGTATCCTCAAGAATATTTGCGGCATGTGGCTTCTGCAGGAATGTCGGCGCAATTGGCGTCAATCCGGCAAGACCAACGCCGCAGGTCTGCCTATCGATTGGGAGGACATGAACGTTCTAACCTCCAACGCGACTCCGTTCCAGACGTTTATCGATCCAGACGCGCCTGAGTTTGCCAAACCGGCGAATATTCCGGAACTCATTCGCGATTTTGCTCGGCGAACCGGTCAGACCATTCCTGATTCAGACGGCGCTGTGTTGCGAGCGGTTGTTGAGAGCCTTGCGCTCAAATTCCGTCATGTTCTGGGAATGTGTGAAGAGATCGGCGGTCGCAGGATCGAGACGATCCACATCGTCGGCGGCGGTATTAAGAATAAGATCCTCATGCAGGCTACCGCCGACGCGACCGGTCGACGCGTGGTATGCGGTCCGATTGAAGGCACTGGCGTTGGCAATGCGCTCATGCAGGCGATTGGCGCGGGCGACGTCGCCGGCGTCGACGAAGCGCGTGAGATTGTTCGCAACAGCTTCGAACTGGACTCCTACGAGCCAAATCCGATTAGCGTTGCGTATTGGGACGACGCTTACGGTCGCTTCCTGCAGATTCTGAAGTGATCGCGGCTCTTTTTCGCAATGAGTCACAGCATGAAGCCGTGCTTCCGAACGTTGTTTCGAAAGCGCGGCTTCTTTCTTTGTGTTGCTTTTAAAACGTTTTCCTACCGTCGCTCCAACTTGTCAGAGTCCCTTTTTGAGTTATACTGAACCGAACTGTTTCATGGACTGGAGGCGTTAAGGTTCCAGCCTGCCGCCGAGCGACGTTCCTGAATCTTTCATGTTATTCGGAACCGTCGGTCTGGTCGGCGTGACGATCGAGCGACCCTCGCCGTTTATCGGAGACGTAGGAATGAAGGTAGAAGACGAAGCGACTTTGTCCGCAGACGCGTCCATTGCGATGGCGGCGGGCTCGGAAGGAACTGACGCGTGTGGGAAAGCAGCGCGCAAGACGTTTGTTTTGTTGCGTCCCTTCAAGGCGTGTCAACGCTTCATTCGATTCCTGTACGATTGGGTTCTTTCGTGGGCTCATTCTCGTTTCGGAACGGTTGCGCTCGCGCTTCTCTCTTTCTCTGAAAGTTCTTTCTTTCCGATTCCTCCTGACGTCTTACAGTTGGCTCTTTCCGTCGAACGACCCAGACGGTCGTTTTACTATGCCGCTGTTAGTTCCGTCGCGTCCGTTTGCGGCGCGGCGCTGGGGTGGTATATCGGCTATGCGTTGTGGGAAGTCGTGGGACCGGTGTTTGTGCCCGCGATTATTTCTCAGGCTAACATGGATAAGGTTGCGAACTTCTTTTCCGAATGGGGGTTCAGCGCGCTTTTTGTCGCCGCCTTTACGCCAATTCCATTTAAGGCGTTTACGATTACTTCCGGTATTGGCGGGGCGTCGTTGCCGATGGTGTTATTTGCCTCGTTAATTGGCCGCAGCGCTCGCTTTTTCCTCATGGGATCGCTGGTTTTTGCGCTCGGTCCCCGCGTTGGTCGCTGGATTGACAAATACTTTGGTTGGTTGACAATCGCGCTTCTGGTTTTGTTGATCGCCGGGTTTTACTGTATTAAGTACCTCCTGTGAAAATGCGAGTTCCAATTTCAGGCTTGTACGTCTCAATTTGTCAATGATTAGGTGCATTCATCGATGGCAGAAGAAACAAACGACCTTTTTGACAGTAGCGATTCCGTGCGATCTGGCAAGCCGCTTGCGTATGCAAAGACAGCCGTTTTCCCCGGTCCCATAACGTTGACGACGGGGGGCGTTCTTCCGGAGGTGACGGTGGTCTATGAGACTTATGGCGAGCTTTCCCCCCAGAAAGACAACGCAGTTCTCATTTTTCACGCCCTTTCAGGCGACTCGCATGTTGCCGCGCACAACGAAGAGGACGATCCCGGATGGTGGGACGTGCTTGTCGGACCTGGCAAATATGTCGACACGAATCGATACTTTGTGATTTGCGCCAATGTTCTGGGCGGTTGTCGCGGCACGACGGGACCCGACAGCGTCAATCCCGAGACGGGTAAAGAATACGGGATGCATTTTCCCCCGATCAACGTGGCCGATATTGTCGACGTTCAGCGAATGCTTGTCGAGTCTCTTGGAATCGAACGGTTGCTCGCGATAATCGGGGGATCGCTTGGCGGTCTGATGGCGTTGGACTGGGGCGTGCGCTATCCGGACAGCGTTTCTGGAATCGCCGCGATAGCGACAGGCGCCAGAATGACGATGCAGGCGCTCGCGTTTGACGTTGTCGCGCGCAACGCGATCATGAGCGATCCTCACTTCTACGGCGGCGAATATTACGACAAAGAGGAAGGACCTTCGACGGGGCTCGCAATAGCGCGGATGCTCGGTCATATCACGTACCTCTCGCAGGAGTCGATGAATAAAAAGTTCAACGCCGATCGCAACGTTGGACGTAAGATAGACACGTCCTTTGAAACGAAGTTTTCCGTGGGTTCCTACCTTGCGTATCAAGGCGGCAAATTCGTTGAGCGTTTTGACGCGAACAGTTATCTTGCGTTGACGCTCGCGCTCGACGCCTTTGATCTTGGACCAGATCGTGAACGTCTCATTTCCGCCATGCGTCGTTCGATGTGTCGCTGGCTTTTTATCAGTTTTAGTTCGGACTGGCTTTTTCCGTCGTTTCAGGCGCGTGAATTGGTAGACGCGGCGATAGCGGCCGATAAACGCGTCAGCTATTGCGCCGTTAAGAGCGATTGCGGACACGACGCGTTCCTTCTTGACAGCGAATCCGACATGTACGGGAGTTTGACAGATTCGTTTCTTCACCATTTGAGCCTTGATTGGCAACATGACAATCCTGAACGCCGCGATCAGATCAATGCGGACTATGGCAAACCTACCCTCCAGGCTAAGGATCGCGTTGATTTTGACACGATCCTGTCTTTGATACCGCCTAAGACGAAAATTCTCGATTTGGGGTGTGGAAAGGGCGAACTGCTTCTGCGTCTCAAGGAACGCGGTCACGATCGCGTCATGGGCGTGGAGTTTGAACAGCGACGCGTTCTGGAGTGCGTAGAGAACGGTCTTGACGTCATAATGTCAGATCTCAACGAGGGATTGAAGTCTTTTTCGGACCATCAGTTTGATTTCGTCGTCTTGTCAAAGACGCTTCAGAGAATCAATAACGTCGAGATTGTCATCGACGAAATGCTTCGTATCGGCACGCGCGCGATCGTGAGTTTTCCGAACCTGGGATACAAGAAATATCGCGCGCAACTCGCCGAGGGATACGCGCCTCAAACCGATCCTCGTCCCGATAAGAAATGGTACAACACCAAAGACGTTCGATACCTTACAATAGCCGACTTTGAAGAATTCTGCCACGAAAGAAATTACAGGATATTTCGCAAGGTCGCTCTGAATTCCGAGACTCGGCAGGTGATTACGCATCGTGAAAACGAAGAAGCCGACGTCGTCGTTGTTGTTTTTGGCAGCTGAAACGATTCGAGCGGCGAGAATTGGAACGCGGTTGGATTTCGTCCATTGTCAGGGGATTTTTCCCAAAATCAGTCGGTTTTTTACCGGTTTGCCTTGACGAATTCCCCCCTTGTCCCTTATATTATAAAAATCGAAATTTTCGGAAAGACGAACGCCGTTTCCGTCGCGTGCGTTTGCGATTAAAGGATAAACTCAATGAAAAAATTGAAAAAAGCAGACGAAAAAAACAGTCTTGAACAACTCCTGCTTCGTTGGAAGCGTTACTTTGACGAGAACAAGACCAAAACCCTTCAGAGCGTTGTGGTTTTTCTGGTTGTTGTGGTCGCTGTCCTGCTGTTCCGATCGGGCGCGTTCAAAGGTTCCAATAAGAACGATTTCGTCGACGAGACCTACTACGCCGCGACTCAGGCGTCCTTTGAGGGCGCTTCCGCTCCCGACGCCGACGCTTTTGCTGTTGCCGGCGAAGCTTATAAAAATACCGCCGCCGGCGACGTTCTCTACGTAGACGCTGCGGAATCTTTTGTCAGACGCGGTAATCAGGAAGTTACCCGAAAGCAGCGCTACAGCGCTGGAACGAAGCTTGAAGAGGGGGAAAAACTTCCCGATCCCAAAGAAAGCTATAACTCCGCTATCGCAAACTTTGAGAAAGCCGCTTCCTCTCGCGATCCCGAAATCAAGGCGCGCGCCGTCTATGGCGAGGGCGTCGCTCAGGAAGCCCTTGCTTCTGTTTCTGATAGCGACGACGCCGTCGTCGCCGCCCTCAACGCCGCGAAAGCTTGCTACGAAAGCGTTGTCTCCGATTCTTCTAATTCTCCTTACGCGCCCCTTGCCAAAGAGCGCTTAGGGAAGGTTGCCAGCGAGCAGACGATCAACTATTATAAGGCAATCGCTCACGCCTTTGTTACGCTTCCCGACCCGGCTGACGCTCCTTCCATTACTTCTGGCGACAATACCCTTGAAACCGGTTCGCCGGTTAACGTCGATAAGGAGTTCCAGCTTAACAACGACGAAGCGGAAACAGAAAAAGCAGATTCTGGCGAAGCGTCCTCTGAAGAAGCGACTCCTTCTGAGCCTTCTGAAGGCGAACAAGCGTCGGACGCCGAGAAGCCTGCTGAGTGATTATTCGCAGAAATTCGCTTTTGAGTTCGCATGAAAACCGTAGGTTGCAGAGCCTGCGGTTTTTTTATGCACTTCAGATCGGATCAGGAGTCTTGCGATTCACCGGTCGAACGAGGGTGATTTTTCTGGTATACCTCGCGGAGGCGCGTCATGTCGACATGAGTGTATATCTGCGTCGTTGCGATACTTTCGTGTCCAAGCATTTCCTGTACCTGACGAAGATCGGCCCCGTTTTGAAGAAGGTGCGTCGCGAAGCTGTGACGAAGCGAGTGCGGACTTATATCTGTCGGCGCGCCGATACGAATAGCGTATTTTTTAACAAGTTCCCAAAGGGCCTCTCTTCGAAGTTTTCTGCCACGACGCGAGACAAATGCGAACGGGGACGACAAACGGATTTCTTTGTGAGGCGTTTCGAATGATTTCTGTTCAGGATAGGCGGCGTTCCTGGCGGCGAGACGCAGCCTTTTTTTCTCAATTCGGCTCTGTCGCCGCGCGTTTCTGGCAAAAATTTCCGGACGCGCCGTCTCAATCCATCGTTTATAGGCTTCGATGGCGGATTCTCCAAGATTGAGAATTTGTTCTTTTGAACCTTTTCCCAACCTTCGACAGCAGGAGCGATCGAGATAGACGTCGTCCGTACGCAAATTGACCAATTCAGAGGCGCGCATTCCCGTCGCGTAACAAAATTCGAGAATGGCGCGATCCCTGATCCACATTTCATCGACGTCGGGTCTCGGTTCGACGAGAAGTCGTTCTATTTGGCCCTGAGTCAAAACAGTGGGGAGTCGTTCCCACAATCTTGGACTGACGAGAAGTTCTGCAATATTTTGTTTAACAACTCCTTCTCCAAGTAGAAAGCGGAAAAAAACACGCAACGAGGTAAGATTGCGCGCTATAGAGGTTGGAGACAGGTCGTCCTTGCTAAGGAAATCGACGAAGTCTGCAAGCTCCTGAATTGTTAGTTCGGGAATAGAACGAGAACCGAGCCATTTGTAAAAGCGGATCAGATCGGCGCGGTAAGCGAAACACGTATTGCGCGACAGTTGTCGCTCATGCGCGATATACTCAAGAAAATTCCCAAGCCAGCGTCTCTGTGAACTGGCGAGACTTACGTTATGCGGGGTCAGCGAGCGACGAGGCGGCACGGCAAGTTCCCTCTGATTGAGGAAGGCGGCGAACGGACGGACTCTCTCTTAATTTCTCGTTAGGGAAGGGAGAGTCCGATGGAACGCCTAAAGAAACTTGAATTCGTAGGACGGCTGTTCTTCGATTCCGTCGACGCGAATTGACGTTTTATTCAATTCGACATACGAATAAGCCGTCTTGGTAGTTTCCACGAGACCCTTGAGCGTCACGTGAGCGACGTTATTACGTTCGCCATAGGACCCTTCGTGCAAATGTCCCGACATGTAAGCTTTGACGCTTGGATGACGGTCGAGTATTTCGAGAATCTCGCGTCCGTTCCATGTTGAGACGCCCAGATCAGAATAGTAAATACCGACGTCAATGAGAGACGTCAGGGGCGCGCGCTTGCTTTTGATCGACGAGGAACTGGCATAAAGGGGAAAATGCGAGCAGACCAGAACGTTGAAATTGTCTGAATCCGCAGTTTTCAGCGTATCGTCGAGCCATTTCAGTTGCTTGTCGGAGACGGAACCGTTGTAGTTATGCGGCTCCGAGCCGTCGGCCAATTTTCTTCGGGCGCGCTCTTCTTTTGCCGCTTCCTTTTCTTCCTTTGTTTCCGAAGCGTAGGAGCTAATCTCGTTGCCATTGAGAACGACGACATGCCACCTGTTGGTTCGATCGTCAGAATCTTCAAGTTTGAAGTCATAATAGCCCGGTTTTTTTAGACCGAAAAGCTCATAGACCTCCGATTTTTTTTCGTCAGGGACGGAAAAATCGTGATTTCCAAGAACATGACGCCAGTGAACGCCGCCCTTTTTTTCAGAAACGTCAAACAGCTCTTTGATAGCCAGAGCGTTTTCCCAACCTGTGTCATACGCGTCTCCGAAGTTCATCGCGAACGCGATGTTTTCTTTTGAAAACTCCCCTGCAAGGGAGAGAAGCTTTTCATAGGATTTGCGGTAATGACGACCAATCTTATCGTCGAGATCGCCGTATTGAACGTCGGCTACAGCTGCGAATCGTATCATTGAAACTCTCGCAAAAGGTATAGTTGACGGATAACGCAACAGACGAGAGAAAGTCTACGCCAATGATTCGCGCAGGCCTTCTCTCGTCTTAACGAACAGAGACTATCGTTCTGGAAAGGCGACTTCGACGACGTTTGCGTACGACTCGAATTGTTCGTGGCGTACGCGCGTCAGAGCGCTAAAAAGGGAGCCAACGGGCTGAAATCAACGATCTTTGGGGCGAGCGTCCTGGGTTGCGACCTCGCCGTTTGGCGAATAAACGCCGATTTCATCGACTCCGTCGCCATCCCAGTCGCCGGCGACCGGCTCGTCGCCTGCCTTGCCGAGATGCTCCACCTTATCGTACTGGTAATCGCCGTCTGTATCAAGATACCATTCGCCGTCGGCAAAGAGACCGATATTGTCGATCCCGTCGCCGTTCCAGTCGCCAACCACCGGCGTATACTTGCCTTCGACGGCCGGAACAACGACGTCTTTTTCAGAATCCCATTTGCCGTTGCCGTCCATGTCGAGATACCACATGCCGTTGCGATAAACTCCAATTTCCGCGCGTCCGTCGCCGTTCCAGTCGCCCGCGACTGCGACCGCGTCTCTGGAGCCAAACTGGAACACGTGGTCGACCATGTCGGCGCGGAGCTTGTTCGAGGTAAGATGCTGACCCATCGGTATCGTTGCAGCGTTGTTTTCAGCGCCACGAATATAACGCGACGCGTCGTCTCCCTCGAGAACGTTCAGCATCGGCATGTTCTTGGCGCGCGTTCTCGTCGCCGAGACCGTTGTGAAGTTGAAGTCGCTCGGGAGACCCGGATCCGTTTTGATAAGCAGAGGATCGGATTCCCATTGAGGACCAAAGACGGCGATATCCGTCTTGCCGTCGCCGTCCCAGTCGCCCACGACTCCCTGGTCGGTCGTTTCGCCCAGATGCGCGTACAAATCGTACACGCCGTCGTTGTCCGCGTCGAGATACCAGTCGCCGCCAACGAAGAGACCAATTTCGTCCTTACCGTCGCCGTTCCAGTCGCCAGCCACCGCGTGACCGCCAAATTGACCGAACGTAATACTGTCCTTGATACCTTTGAGCGTCCAGACTCCGGACGTTTTGAAGGTAGAATCGTGCCTGCTGGCAGCGGCGGCGCTGAATCTCAAACCGCGACTTTCAGCGTTTTCGGCGACATAATTATCGTCGAAGAACCCGCCGTACGCGTAGAGGTTCGTAATGTCGCTGTCGTAGCGCGGGTCGCCTCCATTCAGAACGCTGAGTTTCCAGGAGTAGTCTTCGACAAATCCTCCTCCGCCGCCATAAAGGGTCGTCATGCTGCCGGGAATAGTCGGCTGATACCAGATGTACGGGAAAGTCGTCGGGGACGGCGCCCAGAGATTGCTCGGGATCTGTATGTGAGGAGTATTTCCCGGCCCAGGGGGAATATTCCTCTTCGGACGCTCGCCGAAGTTGTAATCGATTCCCGCGTCGTCCGCCTTCACGGAAATTGCGTACAAAACGTCGTTGCCCGCTATTCCTCCAAGAGAACCAACCGTGTCTTTACCGTCGTTATAGCCGGCAGGCTGTGTTTCGACGACGCGATAAATACGTTCCGGTTCGAGGTCGTTAAAGATGTAATAGCCTTCGGCGTTCGTCGCCAGAACTCGTCCGGTATCTTCGTAGACGCCAGTCTCCTCGTTCAGAATCTGGAGCGTGACGATCGTTCCAGGAATTCCCGCCTCGCCAGACTCCTTGATACCGTTGTCGTTGAGGTCCTCGTACACATAACCGGAAATGGAGCCCGGTTTGAGCTCGCCAAAATCGTAGTGAACACCCCTTCCACGTTGTGGAAGAAGGATATCCGAAATTTCGTCGTTAGCGCTGAGTCTTCCAACCTCAATTCCGAAGATTGTGCCGACCGCGTCCTTTCCGTCGTAATATTTCGTCGGTTGCGTTTCACGAATGACATAGGTGCGACCGGGTTCGAGAGAATTAAATTCGTAGTATCCCTCGTCGTTCGTTTCCTGCGTAGCGACAAGAGACGCCGTGCCGTCGCCGCCGACGACGTAAAGCTGGACGACGACGTTTCCAATACCGTCTTCATCAACATCCTTCTTGCCGTTATTGTTATTGTCTTCATAGACATAACCGCTCAGAGAACCAGGAGGAACGAGTTCGCCGAAGTTGTATTCCTTGCCGTGTTGATCCCAGAGAACACGGATGTTACTCAGGTTATCGTCGGCGACGTCGCCTCCAAGCGAACCGATCGAATCCTTGCCGTCGTCCCAG
>CACYBR010000156.1 GCA_902772705.1 uncultured Planctomycetota bacterium | reverse complement strand
GTTCCTGGGCGTCATTCCGACCATCATTTGTCCCTCCGACGGACGTTCCCAGCAGGGAACGCCTTCTGGCGCTTCCAAGCCGTTCGCAGCGTGCAACTATCGTTTCAGCCATGCCGACGCCGTCAATGGTCGCGGTTGGTATAACGACTGCAAGTCGAACAACGCCAACTGCCCTCACAGCACGCGTTCCGTCTTCACGATGAGACATTCAGGGCGCGGCGTCGGCCACGGGTGGTGCCCCAACCTTTCCGCCGTCGTCGACGGTCTGAGCAACACGGTTTTCATGTCGGAGCGTTGCGCCAGCCCGTCCGGTCGCTATACGAACGGCGAAGAGCGGTTGATCAAATCCGGTTGGGCTACCGCTGGAATCTGGAGCGGCAATCCGAAATCGACGTGCATGACGCTCGTCGGCAACAACGGTCAGTATATTTCGACGGCGTCCACCCACAACGGGTCCGGCTCGCTCTTCGGATACTGGTTCTACGCCGACACGATTTTCCACACCATCATGCCGCCGAACGGACCTTCCTGCGGCGACGGTGAAACAGACACGCTCATCCAGAGCGCGACGAGCTACCACAGCGGCGGCGTCAACTGCGTCATGGGCGACGGTTCCGTTCACTTCGTAAGCGACACGGTCGACTGCGGCGACCTCTCGATCCCGGTCTCCCTCGATCCTGCCGGCGTCACGAACCAGCACCCGGTCTCTGGTCCGAGCGTCTACGGCGTTTGGGGCGCGATGGGCTCCATCGCGGGCGGCGAATCGACTCAGGGTCTCTGATTTTGATCGTTCGTTATTTCTGTCCGTCTTAACAGTAAGGTCGCGTGTTTTTGCCAGCGCGCAAACGCGCGGCTTTTTTTTGAATCCAATTCTAAGAGAAAAAAATGAAATTCTATCGCTACTGTTTCGTCTTTGCCGCGTGCTGCGCGCTTCTGGCTTGTTGCGTCGGCTGCAAAAAAGATTCCGGTTCGAGAGCCGGCCTTGTCCCGGCTGCCGGCGTCGTTATGTATCAGGGTCAGCCGGTCGCGGACGCCGAGATCGAGATGCGCCCGGAATCCGATACTCAGCCAAACTGCGTCGCCGTTGGCAGAACGGACGCGCAGGGTAAGTTCACTCTGATGACCGACCGTCCAAACGACGGCGCGCTACCGGGAAAATACAAGACCGTCGTCAAAAAGCAGGCTCAGACCATCAACGGCAAACCCCGAGAGGAATATGAAAAAGAGCTCCGCGAGAGCGGCGACGACGTCGTCTTCGATAAGAACAAAATCAAGACCGAAGATCTCGTTCCGTCGAAGTATAGCGATCCGATTAACACGCCGCTGATCGTCGAAATTCCTGCCAAAGGCGATAAGAACATTACCATCACTCTGGAAGACTGAGCCGGCGGCTTTCGACGCGTTCGAATCAACCTTCGATTCGTTTGGCAAATGTTAAAGGAGAAAGAGACTTGCGTTCCCTCTTGAGACTGTCGTTCATTCTCGCGATCGCGTTCCTTTCTTCCGCGTTCCTTTCCACGTCGCCAAAGGCGGCGGAGCAGGAAAACGCGCGCCGCGTCGCTCGCGTCGTGATTATTGGCGTCGACGGCGCGGGCGCGTTCTTCAAGGACGCCGATATGCCCAATCTCCGCCGCGTCATGAAGAACGGCGCCGTAACATACAAGGCGCTGACCTCCAATCCGACGATCAGCGCCGAATGTTGGGGCTCGATGCTCCACGGGGTCGCGCCGGAGTATCACGGGCTGATCAACGGGAACGTGGCGCAGCGTCCCTATCCGGAAGACAGTATTTTCCCGTCCGTTTTCCGAGTAATTCGCGAAAATAGCCCCGACGCGTCCCTCGCGTCGATCGTCAACTGGGATCCCATCAACTTCGGGATCGTCGAGAACAACCTCGGCGTCGTCAAGGAGCATGGCGAAAACGACTCGGTCGTAACCGATCTGGTCTGCCAGTACCTTGAAAAGAACGATCCGACGTTCCTCTTCGTCCATTTCGACGAATGCGACGGCGCCGGGCACAGTTTCGGCTACGGCTCTGAGAAACATCTGGCTCAGCTCCATACGACCGACGGTTATATCCAGCGAATCTATGAAACGCTGGAGAGACGCGGAATGATCGATTCCACGCTCTTCATCGTAACGGCGGACCACGGAGGAACAAACGACGACGGCAACGGCGGCAGTCACGGAGGGTGGAGCGACGAGGAGAAATTCGTCATGATCGCGGCGACCGGACCGGGAGTCGCGCAGGGCGAAATTCTGGACGCGCAGACGCTCGACCTCTCGGCGGTCGTCCTTTATGCGCTCGGACTCGCCGACAAGCAGCCTGAAACATGGACCTCCCGCGTTCCTTCCGGGCTCTTCAAGGGCGTGGCCGCTAAGGAACGTCCTGTCGTCGCGCTCCAGTACTTCTTTGAAGGCCGCGCTCACGAGACCGAGCCGCCCCCGACCGGCGACGAGTCCGCTGTCGCCGCGATCGGCGCCGATCGTGTCCCGCTGTATCTGCCGCTCGACGGAAACGTCGACAACGCGATGACGACGGGAGGCAGAGTCAAGACGACCCCCAACGGCAAGCTGTACTTCGTCGAAAGCGGGTTCTTTGGAAAGTGCGCGCGATTCGACGACGGGTGGATCGCCGTCGACGGGTGGAAGCCTGGCGTCAGGAGCTTCTCCGTCGCCTTCTGGATGAGGACCGGCGGCGCCGACTCCGACCCCGCGATCCTCTCTAACAAGGACTGGGAGAACGGAATAAACAAAGGTTTTATCCTCTCGCTCAAAGGGGTCGACCTCAAGTTCAACGTAAGCGACGGCCAAAACCGATTCGACGAGGATTTCCGTTTGCCGCCCGATTTCAGGAACGGATGGGTCTACGTAGTCTTTGTCGTCGATCGTCAGGCGGGCCAGGGCCGGCTCTCTTACGACTTCGGTCCCTTCATGACGACGACGCTCCCCGACGAATTCAAAGACCTCGATTTCGACGCCGGGTTTCCGACGGTCAATATCGGTCAGGACGCAACGGGCCAATACGAGGTCGGTCTGGGCGCCGAACTCGACGAGTTCATTCTGGTCGACGGCGTTCTGACGGACGAGGACGTCGCGTCGCTCAAGGGAGTCTACCTCAACCGCTGAGTTTTCACGGAAAAGCTTGCGTCCGTCGCCGGGCGAAACGGAGAAGCCTCGCAAGGAGCTTGCGGGGCTTCTTTTGCATAGCGTCTGGAAATGGAAATAACGTCGTTCAGGCGACTCGTCGCCGTCGCGATCGAGTTCGACCACTAGTCGTCGACGCGTTAATTTTCAGAAAAGAGAGTTGACGCCTCAGACGTCGAATAGAGAATTAACACGCGTCGGGTCGTTTAACGACCGCCGGCGCGTCAACACAAAGCTTCATCCCCAGCAGGAGAAAAAAATGGGCGTGAACAACGACAAAAACATGAACGAAACTCAACCTCAGGACGAACTCCTCGAACAGGCGCGCGCGCTCAACGCGGCCGCAAACGCAAAGACGGACGTTTACGCCGAGGCAGAGGCCGCCCACGACCAGACGAGCGACGACACGCCCGACGACGCGCGCCCGTTTGAAATTAATGTCGCCGCACGCATTAAGAACCTGCCGCCCTATCTTTTCGCCGAACTCAACGCGATGAAGTACAAGAAGCGTCGCGAAGGCGCCGACGTCGTCGATCTCGGAATGGGCAGCCCCACGGATCCGCCCGACCCGCTCGTGATCGAGAGACTCGGAGAAGCGATCAAGAACCCTAAGGTTCACGCTTACGGCGCCGCGCGCGGCATTATGAACCTGCGGCGCGATATGGCGGCGCGTTATCTGAAGTATTACGGGGTACGGCTCAACCCGGAGACGGAGATCATGACGACGCTGGGTTCGAAGGACGGTCTGAGCCACACGATTCTTGCGCTTTGCGGACCAGGCGATCTCGCGATCGTCCCTTCTCCATACTTCCCGGCGCACCTTTACGCGGTCATGCTCGCGGGAGGCGAGACGCTGGCGCTCGACGTGCGCGACCCGGATCGCTTGCTTTCGGAGATCGCCTACGCGTGCGAACGGTTCCTGCCGCGTCCGAAGCTCGTGCTCGTGAATTTTCCGCACAACCCAACGGCGACGGTCGTCGACCGGTCGTTCTACGTCTCGCTGGTGCGACTCGCCAGAAAATACGGCTTTATGGTTCTGAGCGACCTTGCCTACGCCGATATCGTCTTTGACGATTACGAGACGCCAAGCTTCCTCTCCGTCCCGGGCGCAATCGACGTAGGCGTCGAGATGACGACCTTGTCCAAGAGCTACAGCATGGCGGGATGGCGTATCGGATTCTGCTGCGGCAACCCGGAAATCGTGCGCGCGCTCGCGACGATCAAGACGTACTACGATTACGGAGGGTTCAAACCGCTTCAGATCGCCGCGATTGCCGCGCTTCGCGAGCTCGACTCCTACGTCGAGTCGATGGCGAAGGTTTATGAACGCCGCCGAAACGTCCTCTGCGACGCGCTCGAACGCATCGGTTGGGAGGTAACGCGTCCCAAAGCCTCGATGTTCGTCTGGCAAAAGATTCCGGAAAAGTACCTCAAGGACCGCAACACGTACGAATTTGCGATGAAGCTACTCGACGAAGCAAACGTCGTCGTGAGTCCCGGAACCGCGTTTGGACCCCTCGGAGAAGGCTATTTGCGACTCGCCGTCGTGGAGAAGGAAGAGCGTCTGCGTCAAGCGGTTCGGCAGATTCAGCGCTGTCTTAACGGTTGATTCCACGTTCGACGACAACGACGCTAAATAATCGCTCCATGGTTCGCGCCATGGGGCGTTTTTTCTTTAACGCGCCGCGTCGCTTGAAATCCTCGACCGATTCAATTATAATTGACGCGACTGGAAAGCTTGCAATCACTTTGGGGAAGGCAAAATGGAACGGAGCGCTACAGAACCGCAGGACGAACGCGACGCGCCGATCATGGCGATTACCATGGGCGACCCCGCCGGCGTCGGTCCGGAAATAATCGCCGGCGCATGGCGGGACTTCTTCGCTGAGGAACGGCTCCGTTCGTCGAACGTCTTTCCCCTGCCGAAAACGCGGCCCTTTGTTTTTGGCGATCCGGAAATGATCGCGCGCGGCGCGGCTCTGCGCGGCGTCGACCTGAAGATCGTCCCCGTCGACGCGAACGACGTCAACGACGCCGCTAATAATTACGCGTCTGTCGGAGGCGGCGACGTCGTGCCGGTCGTTCCATGCTGCGCGCACGACGTCGCGAGGGTCGCGATCGGCAAAATCTGCCCGGAAGGGGGCGACGCCGCCTTTCGCTCCCTCAATCGCGCGATCGATCTGGCGCTCGCGCGAAAGGTCGACGCAATCGTAACCGCCCCTCTTCACAAGGAGTCGCTCAATCTTGCGGGGCATAATTACCCCGGACACACGGAGATTTTAGCGGAACGCTGTAAGACGACGGACTTCGGCATGGCGCTCTATCTTGGTCCCTGCGCGTCGCTCGCGTCGCCCACGGGTCTTGGCGTCGTGCACGTAACGCTACACACGTCGATGCGTAACGCGGTCGACGCGATCACGCGTCGTGGCGTCGTTGAAAAGATCGGCCTCATGCGGCGTTTCATGACGACGATCCTCGGACGCGAGCCGAAGATCGGGGTCTGCGCGCTCAACTGTCATGCGAGCGACGGCGGGCTTTTTGGCGACGAGGAGCGAACAATCGTCGCGCCGGCGGTCGAAGAGGCGCGCGGCTCGGGCGCGGACGTCGCGGGACCTTTCCCGGCGGACACGCTCTTTCTGGACGCGAAAAACGGCCTTTACGACGGAATTGTCGCCATGTACCACGATCAGGGGCATATCGCGGTCAAGATGCTCGATATGTTCGCGGCGGTCAACGTGGCGCTCGGTCTTCCGATTATTCGCACGAGCGTCGCGCACGGAACGGCGTTCAACATTGCCGGAAAAGGACTTGCAACGACAAAAAGCCTGATCGAGGCGATCCGCGTCGCGGCTCTTTTCGCAAAAAAACACGAGACGCCCTGACCGGCGTTTTACCGTATCGGCGCCGACGACGCCGCAAATATTCGTCCTGGTTGCTCTTTGACGCCCTAATCCATCCATCTAATTGAAGAGAGGTTCCCATGCAAGACCTTGAAGAACGATATCTGACAACAAAAGAGTTTCCCGAAGGAATCGTCGTAACCGGCTTTACCGACGAATTTCTGGCGAAGTCCGATTTTGACGGAAACGTTTCGATCCCGGCAAGAATCAAGGGGCGTCCCGTCGTAAGAATCGCCGAAAAAGCATTTCGCGACGTCTACTCGATTGTCAACCTGAAACTCCCAAGCGGACTCGTCGAAATTGGTCGAAGCGCGTTCAAGCACTGCGCGAATCTCGAGTCCGTTGAGTTGCCCGACACGCTCGAGGAAATCAGATATCGCGCCTTCAAGGAATGTATCGCGCTTAAAGAAGTCAGATTCCCCGACAGCGTCGTACGAATTGAACCGAGCGCGTTCAAGAAATGCTTCACGCTTGAAAAGGTCGTCTTCGGTAAAGGACTCCTCGAAATTGGCGACGGCGCGTTCAAGGGCTGCTTCAAGCTTCAGGAAGTTGAGGTTCCCGAAACAACGACAACGCTGGGCGAAGTTGTTTTCGCAAAATGCGAGGCGCTCAAAAAAGCGACGATTCGCGGCAAACTCACGTCTACCGGCGTCGGGCTCTTCCACGGATGCGTCTCCCTTGAGGAAGCGACGCTTCCAGAGTCGCTTGAGGAGCTCGCGGAAGGCGTCTTCAGCGGTTGCGAATCGCTCAAAGCGTTCACAATGCCGCCCAAAGTCAAAAAGATCGGCGAGAACGCGTTTCTCGGTTGCAAGTCGCTCAGCAGGCTTAATCTTCACGATCAAATTGAAGAAATCAGGGACAACGCGTTCCGTGAAAGCGGGCTGATCAGCGCGGTCGTTCCCGCTTCGATCAAGAAACTCGGCGAAGGAATCTTTCGCGACTGTAAAAAACTCGAAAACGCGACGCTCCCGTCGACCGTCGTTCGCATTGATCCGTCGACCTTTCAGGGATGCTCTTCCCCACGCTTCACGTCGTTCAACATCCCGGAAAACGTCAAACTCATTGGAATCGACGCGTTCCGCGACTGTTCGTCGCTTGTCTCTGTCGAGTTGCCAGACGGACTCGTCAGAATCGGTCGTTCCGCTTTTCAGGGATGCTCCGCGCTCGAAAAAATCGCGTTGCCGGCGACGCTCACGCGCGTCGGCTCGTTCGCTTTTGCGCGATGCACGTCCCTCGGCGCCGCGACGGGAACCCTCGAGCTTCCGCCCGAAATTGTCGAAATCGGCGACGGAGCCTTTGGCGGATGCCGACAACTCACTAAATTCACAATCGCAGAAACGAATCCGACTTACGCCGTCAATCGCGGGATGCTCGTTTCGAAGACTGGCGTTCTGTTATGCTATCCGTCGGGCAAGCACACGCGCACCTTCGATCTTCCGCCGGAAATTGTCGAAATCGGTCGTTACGCTTTTGTTGACTGCGCGCATCTCACAATGCTCGCGATTCCCCGAACGC
>CACYBR010000155.1 GCA_902772705.1 uncultured Planctomycetota bacterium | reverse complement strand
TATACTCTCGCGCGGCCTATTCTCACGCCGAAAAATCCCGCGCCGATCGTGGAGCCGACGGCTGACGCGAATGACGAAAACGTCGTCGGGGCGGAAACGGCGGGACTGTCGGGCAAAGACGCGCCGGTCGCAGCGGCGATCGTCGTGGACACGTCGCTGCGCATGGGGCGCGTCAAGGACAATGCGACGCTCCTTGCGCGCGCGACGGCGACGGCGCGCACAATAATGGAACGGCTCCCCAAAGGAAGCGAACTGGCGGTTCTCGACGGGACGCCCTCCGGCGACGGGTTCCAATCCGACCGTTTTGCCGCCAAAACCCGCCTTGCCAAGCTCGAGATCGAGCCCGGCGGACGCAGCGCGGCAGAAACGACGCTCGTTGCGCTCGCGCTCGTGAAAAGCTCGAAACTGACGCGTCGTGAGATTTACGTGCTCACCGACGAAACGACTGCCGGCTGGTCTGACCGTGATCTGCGCAGAATTCGCAGGGCGGTTGGCGCGAACAATAAGGACGTCGCGTCTGGAACAGAGCCGACGTTCTATTTTGTCGATCTTGGCGACGACGCATATCGCAACGTTTCCATACTCGACGCGACGCCGGCGGCGGAAACAATTTGCGAGGGCGGCGCGCTACGCGTCGATTCTGAAATTGAACGCGTCGACGCGGAGCCGGGAGACGCGACTATCGAGGCGCTCTTTTTTAACGCGAAGGACCTTCCCAACGCAATCTCGGCGGAAGAGCTCGCCAAAAATGAAAAACTCGCGTTCCGAAGCGAGAAACAAACCCTCTCCTTTGAATCGGGGCGTGCGAAACGCGACGCTGTCTTTAACGTTTCCGGACTGCCTGTGGGAAGTTGCGTCGGACTGATACGCACGCTCGGCAAAGACGCGCTCGCCGCAGACGACGCGCGCGCCTTTGTTGTCGACGTCGTGCCAGAATGGAAACTACTCGTCGTCGCGCCGCGCCCAATTGCCGAAAAGGCGCTCTTTCTGACGCAGGCGCTCGCGCCCGACGAACTCAAAAAGACTGGTCGCGCGCCCTTTGAGCTCGACGTCGTTCCCTACGAAGCGACGCAATCAGACCGCGCGACGGAAAATGCGCGCGATCTCGTCTCGGCCAATAAGCGCGGGCTGGAACGTTATCGCGCAATCTTTCTGCTCGACCCTCCGGGGCTGGCGCCTGAGACCATCGAAACGCTAACCGAATACGCGAACGACGGCGGGGGAGTCGCCGTTTTTCTGGGACGCGCCGCCGCCCCGCTCGCCGCGTTTCAGACGCCCGAAGCGCTCGCGCTTCTGGGTTGCAAACCTACGACGCAGGAAACCTCGCGCAATCTCATGATCGCGCCGATTTCATACGACGCGCCCCTTCTTTCTGAATTCCGTCCCTTCGAACGCGGAGGGATACCGTGGGACGCGGCGCCAATCCGACGATATTGGAAACTCGAAGAGCCCTCCGCCACGACGACAATCGTCGCGCGCTTCCAACCTGAATTCTCCGACGACGTTTCTGAAGACGCGCCACCCGCGATCGTAGAAAATCGCGTAGGACTCGGCCTCGTTGCGACCGTCGCGACGCCGATCTCCGACGGGGCGCAGGAAAAGCCGTGGAACTCGCTGACGTCGAGCGACGCGATCTGGGTCTTTGTCGTTCTGGTCGACAGCATGGCGCGCCGCCTCGCGTCTTCTTCGTCGTCCATTCTGAACTATACGACAGGCGAATCGGCGACGTTGCGCGCGGAACTCAAAGAATTTCCCGCCGTGGCGACAATCTACGCGCCTTCGGGAGAAGAGATTGCCACGCCAACGGACGTCGAACGTCGTCAGATACGTTTTCCCGGCGTAAAAACGCCAGGAATCTGCCGTGTTCGCACGACGCCAAACCGTGCCGGCGACGCTATCGATCGCGTCTTCGCCGTCACGACGCCGGGCGAAGAGTCTGATATGACGCGCCGGACCCCCGAAGAATGGCTCCGACTCTGGGACGGACTACCTTACAAAACGCTCGACGTCGACGCGGCTGCCGACGAGATGGAATCGCGCGACGGCGAGGAATCGGAACCGTACGCGCTACTTGTCGTCATTCTCGCAGCGCTTTTCGTTTTTGAAACGTTCGTCTCGAACCGCTTCTACAAGGATTCTCCTGCGACCATAAAATCAACGACGTAACGCTGTTAATTTCAAAGCGTTTTTCCGCGTCGTCCCATCGTTATCGGTCTTGCGCAGGGCGCTGGAAACCGTTATATTCAGGCATGTC
>CACYBR010000154.1 GCA_902772705.1 uncultured Planctomycetota bacterium | reverse complement strand
GGGTCGTCTTCCCACACCGCGCCGCCCCTTTTTGAGGCGGCTTTTTTTATCTACCGGCGTCCTCTGGAGAAAGGCTCCCGTTCAGACGTCGCGAGATCCTGCGGTTATGCTCCATATGAGAACCTGTCAAACGAGGAGCCGAATAACTGCAATCACTCCTTACGCATAGCGAGCCAGCGAATATGAAAGCGATTGTTCTTTTTTCCGGCGGCCTGGACAGTATCCTCGCCGCCTGTCTTTTGAAGCGTCAGGGAATTGAGGTTGTGGGACTCAATATGATAACGCCGTTTCACGACTGTTCTCAGGAGGCGCAGAAACGCGCTGAAGAGATTGGGATCGAGCTGGTTGTTAAGTCCTTTGGCGAAGACTACATGAAGATGCTGGCGCATCCGAAATGGGGCTATGGTTCCAACGTCAATCCATGCATTGACTGTCGTACCCTCATGTTGCGCTACGCGAAGGAGCTTATGGAGGAGATCGGCGCGGATTTCGTCGCGACCGGCGAGATCGCGGGTCAGCGACCGAACAGTCAGAAGATTCACCAGTTGACGCTCATCACGCGTGATTCAGGGCTTGGCGGCAAGCTGTTGCGACCTCTTTCCGCACGCGTTTTACCGAAGACAGATATGGAAATCGAGGGTACGATCGATCGCGAGCAAATGCGCGCCTTCTCCGGACGTGGGAGGACAAAGCTCAGCGCGTACGCGCGTCAGGAATATGGAATCAAGAACATCCCCCAGCCTTCAAGCGGTTGCGTTCTGTGTGAAAATTCCTTTTCTCCGCGCGTTCGCGATATGCTCAAGCACAAGGAACTTCCGACGCTCTGGGACGCGCGCTTGACGCCGTGGGGGCGTCGTTTGCGCATCGACGAAAACGCGTACGTCGTGGTTGCGCGCCGCTCGGAGGACTGCGAGAAGCTCGACGAACTTTTCGCTTCGCCTGAGCGTTCGCGTTGCGTTCTCATCTTTCCCGAAAACTTTAACGGCGCGTCGGCGCTCCTTGTGACCGACGAAGCGCCGGACTTCGGCGACGAGAATCCGACGATCTCCGAGCGATTGAAGGGGTATGTCGAGATTTCGGGCTCGCTGGCGCTGCGCTTCTCCAATCCCGCGCGTTATAACGCCAGTCCCGACGGACCGATGGCAAAGTTGTTTCTCGGTCAGACGTCGACGCTGATCTCGCTGCATGAGAACTATGCGGTCGACGAGATTCCCATTATCGCGGAACCGAACCGACCTCCGAAGAAAAAGGGAGCGCAGGATTCTTCTGCGGACGAAGCGCCGCGCGAGGACGAGAGTTTAGGGGACTGAGCGAGTCAGGTCGTCGTGGAACGCCGTTCTTGAACGACGTCGGTCGGCGACGCGAAAAGTGAAAGAAGAGAAGGAAGTGAGTCGCGCGTGTTCGTTGAAGCAGTCGGTCAATCGCGCCGCATATTTTGACGGTCTCAAGGTTGGGATTCCGATTGCGCTGGGATACTTTGTCGTTTCGTTTGCGCTTGGAATGCAGGCGAAAGCGTCTGGTCTTACCGCGTTCCAGGGAGGATTAGCGTCTTTTACGTGTTCCGCTTCCGCAGGCGAGTACGCCGGATTCAAAGCGATTGCGGAGAACGCGACGTACCTTACGATTGTTCTCGCGTCCCTTGTGGCCAACGCGCGATATTTTCTCATGGGCTGCGCGCTCTGTCAGAAAATGAGTCCTTCGCTTCCTTTCCGGAGCCGCGCGTTCGTCGCGCTGTATCTTACCGACGAGCTCTTTGGCATGGCGATCATGCGACCGGGCGTTTTTAATCCGCGATTTGCCTACGGGATAATCACGATCACGGTTCCTTTTTGGACGATAGGGACCTCGTTGGGGGTCGTCGCGGGCAATATAATGCCAGAACAATGGGTAAGCGCGCTGAGCGTGGCGCTTTTCGGGATGTTCCTCGCCGTGATCGTCCCTCCGGGACGAAAAAACAAGATTGTCGGGGGGCTTGTGCTCGTAAGCTTTCTCTTCAGCTATCTTGCGTCGAAGGCTCCCTTCCTTTCTGAATGGGCGGAAGGCTCGCGAATTGTTCTTCTGACCGTCGTTCTTGCGTCGGTCGCCGCGATCCTTTTTCCTGTGAAGGAGGATGAGGAGCGTGACGAGACGGAGAATACAAGCGTGACGGAGGAGGAGCCATGACGCATAATGTTTACGTCTATATCTTTTTGATGTGGTTTTCGACGTATCTGCTACGCGC
The DNA here is from genome assembly GCA_902772705.1 of uncultured Planctomycetota bacterium. GTDB lineage: Bacteria > Planctomycetota > Planctomycetia > Pirellulales > Thermoguttaceae > RUG369. The sequence continues at coordinate 2,787 of CACYBR010000154.1, read as the reverse complement.
GATCCCGCTTACGCTCTTCCGCAAACCGCTCAGGAATCGTTTTCTGCGTTCGTTTTTGTATTACACGCCTTACGTCACCCTTGCGGTCATGACGTTTCCTGCGATCGTCAACGCGACGCAGACGCCGACGTCAGGCGCGCTTGCGCTCGTGCTGGGCGTGATCGCCGCATGGTTTGGCTGGAATCTTTTTCAGGTTGCCGCGACGTGTTGCGCCGTCGTCTTTCTGTCGGAGTTGTGGTTGCTTTAAGACGGAGGTTTGAGACGTAAAAGGAAAGGACGCCGGCGCGATGGACGCCGACGTCCTTTTCGTGCGGGGACGCGGTTCTTCACGCCGCGCTATTTCGCAAAGAAGAGCTTGACGCGATAGTCGCCGGTTTTGTCCGCGCTCAGACGAACCGCGAGCAGTTTGCCTGAGTCGTCGAGCTCCGCCGAAAAGTTCGCGTCGCTTTCTCCTCTTTCGAATTTGTAACCTTCCGGAACGAGGAATCGCGCGGTCGTTACGTTCTTTTCCACGAGCGTAAAGGTTGCGGCGAGCGATTGGTCGTCGTCGTTCCATTGGGAATCTTTAAGGTCGATCGCGCCCTGAGAGACGTGGCGATCGTCCGACAGGAATTGCGGCGTTCCCTGCTTTTTATGCAACGCGACGAGGCGCACTCCATGCGCCGGAACGTTCGTCTTGAGTTCTTCTTTAATCTCGCCGAGATATTGATTCGTCCAGAATTCGTAAGCGACATAATCTCCGGGCGGATTTCCGAGTTCCTCGAGCGAACAGCCGACCTCGGCGTCGTCGTCGTCCCAGTTAAAGAGCGCGACGACGTCCCAGTCTTCGAAGGATCTGCCGACTTTGAGATCCCAGACCGGCAGGTTTGAGAAGTACGGATAGAGCGAGCCGGGACGGACGTCGCAGACGGGCAGCGTCTGCTGGAGGAGTTTCATACGGTCAGGGGGCGTTTTCGTGAGGAAGTCGCCGAAGAACGTCTGCTGACCGGGAAGCGCGACGATCGTCGTCGTGACGCGCGCTTCTTCCAGAGGCAAATCGTTCACGAGGAGCGTGTCTGGATCGGAGAAGAAAACGATATTGTTGACAAAGATCTGATTGAGCGTTCGCCCTGCCTGTTGCAAGACGTTTGACCATTTGACGGGCTGATTCGGATGAACAATATCCGCGCCGGTGCGCGCCGCGTCGGCATATCGCGCTTCCGGACCGGTAAAATGCCCCTGACAAGCGAGAAAGACGCGATCGTCGCCGATTCCTTCGCGCAACGCCTTCACGCAGCGTTCAAAAGGCGCCTTGACGTCGGGGTTCTTGAACGCGGCGCGAACTTCCGGACGTTCAAAAAAATGCGCGCAGTATCCGGGACCAGAACCGGACATGCCGTCAATTTTGAAGAATTCGTAGCCCCATTCGTGGGACGCGACGTCGTGAATGTGGCGCAGCCAGTCGACGACTTCGTCGTTCGACGGATCGACGGTGTACTTGCCGTTCCAGGTAGACATGGGTTTGCCGTCTTTGTCGTGCAGGAACCAGTCTTTATGCTGGTTATAGAATTCGTCGGACCCCGTGCCAAAGGGCGCGGTCCACAGGCCCGGTCGGAACCCGAGCGCGCGAATATCGTCGGCAAGCTTCTTCATTCCTTCAGGAAACTGTCTTTCGTTTGCCTTGAGGCTGAGATTGTCGAAGTTGGAGACGGGGAGGGAATCGGACCCGCCCTGCCAGCTTTCGATCGACCATATTTCGCATCCGAACGGCTGGAGAAATTCCTTGCCGACACGCGCTTCCTTGAGGTTGTCCTCGGCAGTCGCTTTGTCGAAGTAGACGTTCCACGACATCCATCCCGTCATTGGTCGAGGACAGCGTTTGCGATCGATCGGGGCGTAGTAGGGGACCCATCGATTTTTGAAATAGTCGCGATCGACTTCGACGGAGAAAACCGCCTCGGACGCCTCCTCAATACGCCCGGAGACTTCGACGGAATATTGCGCCGGATCGGGAGCGTTTTTGGTAACGATCCTGAGGTTTGCCGCGTCGAAACGCAGCGCGAGATCTTCTTCGCGGGCGAAGAGAGAATCGAAGGTTTCGGAGTCCGCGTCGCCAGTTGCCAGCGAGAGGACGCGTTCGCCGACTTTTGCCCTTGTGCGGCATGGGAAGGAATCGTCGCGGAACGTCACGTCGCCGTTGAAAGAGAGCGTTCCGTTATAGAACTGTCGAGTGCGATGATAGACGAGCGCTTCGAGCCGCTCGCCCTGCGTGTTGAAAACGAGATAGCCTTGAGCGTCGCCTCGCGGATCGAGGAGCGCGAGACGGCTCGCGACCGCGTCGCGCGGCGCGCCGACCGTCCATTGTTCCTCGCCGACGTGGAAAGAGAGGCGTCCTGCGATCTGGACCTTCGCGTCGGCGTTCGTGAGCGTAAGCGTTTGCGCGTCTTCGTTGAATTGAACCGTCCACGCGCCAAGCGCGAGGACGAAAGCCGCGATGACTGGTTGCATGCGTAATCTCCTCTATCTAAACGCGCCTTTCCCGCGTTATGACAAAGGAGGAACCGCGCGTCAGTTTGAAGTGATTGAGCCCGGAAGATTTCTCGAGCCGTCTTCTTTGGAAACGTCGTCCGTTTTCGGTTCGCGGACGGCGCGTAACTGTAAATGAATACTGCGAATGCGACGAATCAGATTCGCTTCTTCGGCGATTTCCTGCTCCAGCAGCCGCAACTCGTGGAGGTACTGATCGCTCGACGGAAAGTCGCTCGAAGAGCGATAGCATGAGGCGACGATCTGCCGATACGCGCGGTC
>CACYBR010000153.1 GCA_902772705.1 uncultured Planctomycetota bacterium | reverse complement strand
AGATGATTTTCCTGGGACACGATCCCCTTTTGTAATTATGAGCCCGACGACTTCTGTTTCAGGTCGTTGGGTCGACTTGTTTCGTTGAAGATTTGTCATTAGGAGATAGAGCCGGGGACAAGCCCGTCAAAGATTGTTTTTTTTTGTCGTTTTCTCGGAAGAAGAGCAACGTTGACCTTGCGTTTCGGGATTTTTGGACTATAATCCCAGCGACTGCATCCTCGGGGGCGAACTGGTTTCGACCGGGCGGGTGAAGCGCGAATTGCGCGTCGAGGTTGATCGGTGGGCCTCGTTAAAAGCCGATTAAACTTTCAATTGCCAATAACCAAATGGCTATGGCTGCCTGAGAATAGGCAACCCCGAATATGAGTCTTTTCCGAAGAGACGGAGTATTCGGTCGCTAAATTCGGATCGTCTGTCGCCGCGTCAGACACTCGACAGATTAAACCTTGCTTCTGAATCGTTCTGGCGAAACCGTCGTCGATAAGGGTTCAACGGAATTAAACAAAACAAAGAATCGACTACACGCGTAGACGTTCTCGTAGAGACGTCGCGGGACGCGGGTTCGATTCCCGCCGCCTCCACTGTATTAATCGTGGTTACAACGCCCCGGCAAGGCGGAACTTGCTGGGGCTCTTTTTGGAGCGAGCGCATCAGCGTTGGCTCCTTTTTTTTCTTGCATGAACGACGGCGTTTTCTTGCGTTTTTATTGGTTTGGGGGCGTTTGTTTTCGATTCCAACGCAGATTCGTCGTTTCGCTATGGGGATATGAAAACGGCTTCGCAGTTTTCCCGTGCATTTACGACTCCAGGCGCACGGACTCCAGATTTGCCGGAATCAAATCAACTATTGTCTCTTTGAGATTTGTTTGGTAATATGGCGAAATCACGCGTTATTTGTCGAAGACGTGAACTTCGTGTATTTTGAGATTGAAATGAAGAAGAGACTCCGTTGCATATTGGACTACTCCGTGTACGTGTTGGTGCGCGTTGTCATTAGCGCCGTCCAATGCGTGCCGCTTGGCGTATGTCGCCGGATTTCGGAAATACTCGCGTTTCTGTTTTGCGACGTCCTGAGAATTCGCGGTCGTTTAGTGGACGACAATCTCAAACATGCTTTTCCGGAAAAGAGCAGGAAAGAACGAAAAACGCTTGAAAGACAGATGTGGTTGCATCTTTTCCTCATGGTCGCCGAGGTCGCCCATGCTCAGCGCGAACTCAACCCTCTGAACTGGTTCCGTCACGTGACTATTGAGAACGGCAGGGAGATGTTTACGGCGCTACAGGAAGATCGTCCTATCATTTTGATTACGGCGCATTTCGGCAATTTCGAAATCGGAGGCTTCCTGCTGGGGCTTCTCGGGTATCCGACATTTTCCGTCGCGCGTAAGCTTGATAATCCCTATCTGGATCGTTTTATCAGCGAATTTCGAGGGCGTACCGGTCAGGTCATCATTGATAAAAACACTGGCTATGAGGAGATCCTTGACGTTCTGGAGAATAATGGAATCATGGCTTTTCTCGCGGATCAATCCGCAGGGCGCAAAGGCGCATGGGTCAAATTCTTCGGGCGGCCCGCCTCGGCTTATAAGGCGATGGCTCTTATGAGCGTCCAATACGACGCGCCTATTTTTGTCTGTTATGCGACGCGGCGAAACGGCGAGCCGTTGAATTTTACGATGCGGGTGGTCGATAAGCTTGATCCACGCAACTTGCCCGAGAAGATTAAAACAATTCAACAAATAACCCAGTGGCACGTTTCCAAACTGGAAGAACAGGCGCGTCTTGCGCCTGACCAGTACTGGTGGCTCCATAATCGCTGGAAGACGTACGGGAAAAAGTTTGCTCCCGACTGGGGGAAAGACCTGTGAAGTAATGGAAATAATCGGGTCTGCGCGTTGAGGAAATGTGAAAGGGGATTTTGAGTTTTTTTTAAAATATCCTCTTGCCGACTCAATCGTCTGTTGTATCATAAAAACAGTTACGGGTCTGCGTATTCGTATCTCGCCCTGATAGCTCAGTTGGTAGAGCAAGCGGCTGTTAACCGCTGGGTCCAAGGTTCGAGTCCTTGTTGGGGCGCTTTCCATTTTGTTTGAAACTTCTCGTCGTAAGGCGAGACGCCCTGATAGCTCAGTTGGTAGAGCAAGCGGCTGTTAACCGCTGGGTCCAAGGTTCGAGTCCTTGTTGGGGCGCTTT
>CACYBR010000152.1 GCA_902772705.1 uncultured Planctomycetota bacterium | reverse complement strand
TCGGGAGACGCGTCCATAACCCCGTCGATCGTTACGCGATATATTTTGATTCCCGACGCGTTGAGCAGCCGAACGATCTGATGGCCGCCCGCCGCGTAGCCCGTGACGTTGCGGATCGTGACGTCGTGAACGTCGTAGTTCTCATCCTCTGAATAGTCGGCGACCTCCGTCGAGTCAAACGCGCCGCCACTCTTCGTTCGAGGGGTGATCGCCGTGATTGCGACAAGGTCGTCGCCCGTATGGCCCGCGATTCCGTCGATCACGATATTGCGGCATCCTTTGCGCAGATCGAGCCCGTCGACGTTGAGAACCTTGACGGATTCGCCGTCGATTTCGCGCGTTTCCTGCGCGTCGAACGTCAGATTCCGGACCGCGCCGTCGACGCATCGTTCGAGCGAGACGCTCCATGCGTGCGCGTCGACGATCGTGAGGTTCTCGATGCAAAAGCCGCGTACGTTCGCCAACAGAACGCCAATGTTGCGCCAGTCTCCTGTCTGCGACTCGTCCGCCTTGCCGGCGTCCGTTCCGTACGTCCTGACGCCCAGCGTCTTGCCGCTGTCGCCGGTCGCGCGAGGACGGTCGGCGCCGACGAGTCGCGCGTTTCCGATTCCGACGACGCGAACGTCCTCAAGGGGCGCGACGCGCTCGATTCCCGGACCGCAGTTCGCGCTGCGGATGAGGTTGTCGCGCGCCGCGTCGGAGAGCTTGAGCGTGCAGGATTCGAGGAGAAGCGTCGTGTGAGACGGCAGCAGGATCGCGGAATCGAGGAGCCAGAAATCACGGGAACCCTCTTCGTCGGGCGTTCGCGGCGGCACGCGGACGACCCCGCCCCAGAATGGCGCGGCGGCGACGGCTGCGGCGATTCTCTCGGAGTCGGCGCCGCGGTAGTCGTTCGGATTGTTGGAGGGGCGCTGCGCGAACGCAGTCGTCGTTATGAGAAACGCCGCCGTTCCGGCGACGAGGAGAGTTCGAAGAGCGTGCATTTGTTTCTGACTCCTGCGGATCTGACGCGCGTCGCGCTTAACTCATTTGTCCGAGCCTTCTTCCGGCTGCTTAACGTTCTTTTTGACGAAGTCGATCGCCAGATCGATCGCTCTTTTTCCGGCGTCGCCGAAGAAGCCGTGGCCGGAGCCTTCGAATTTGACGAGCTCGGCGTGCGGGAACGCCTTGACGGCGCGCTCGGAGTAGGAGATCGGCACGAGCGTGTCGACTGTTCCGTGCATGATCAGAACGTTGCGTTTAAAGTTCGGCAGCATTTCGTAAATATCGAAGGATTGCGCGTCGGCGTTGTAGATTTTGCCGAGCTTCATCCCCATGACGTCCATGGTATCGGGCGCCTTGTCGAGGTTGGGCGCGCGTTTTTTCGCGTCGTCCTGGATGACGTAAGCGGGGAAGACGGCGACGAGTCCGCGGACGTCGTCCGGACGTGAGGCGGCGACGTATGACGAGACGAAGCCGCCCTGACTTTCGCCGAGCAGGAAGACGTTGTCGGGATCGATTTCCGGCGTTTTCCTGATCGCGTCGAGGACGGCGGAGAGGTCTTTCGCCTCGGTGAGCACGGACATTTCCGTCGACTTGCCGTCGCTTTTGCTTTCACGACCTCCTCCGCAGAAATCGAAGGCGCAGGCGGCGATTCCGTTTTGCGCCATGACGGGGCAATATCCCCATTCATAAACGGCGTAATTTCCTCCGAAACCATGCGAGAGAATGATCGCCGGAACCGGCTTGTCCGTCATGGGGAGGTAGAGAACGCCGACGATCTTGAGGCCGTCGCGTTCAAAGACGACCTCCTTTCTCTGAATCGGGTAAGGCTTGGAACCGTCGTGATTCGTCTGCTCCTGGGCGAGAGCGGGCGCGACGAGCGTCATGGATAAGAGCGTGAAGAACGTCAATATCTGTTTCAGCATGGGAAACTCCAGTTTTCTTTTGAATGAGATAGAACGGACAGACGGGAGGTCGGCGCGTTATGAGCGCGGGAAAGTGCGAATTACAGCCATTCCGCGACCTTCTGCTTTGATTGTTTTGCCTGAGAACCTCTGATAGCGAGTCCGTTTTCCTGAACGTTCGCGCCCTTGCAGAGTCTTTTGACGTCATTGGGCATATTCGCGAGTCCGGACCCTTCGTGAGTACAGACGATTCGCACCGTCTTGCCGGCGAAATCCAGGTCCTTGAGCGCGGTTTCCATCTCGGGCGCGAACGAGCCCCAGTATATCGGGCTCATGATAAAGACGACGTCATAGTCGTCGAGGTTGGCGAGCTTATTCTTGATCGGCGCGTTTCCGATCCGGTTTTTGGCTTCCTTAATGCAGACGTTGTATTCGTCGGAGTAAGGGGTTTCCGGCTCGACCTTAAAGAGATCGGCGTCGGCGAGCTCGCGAACGAACTCGGCGACGATCTCCGTGTTCCCCTTGTCGATATAGCCGACTCCATAGTTTTCGCCCGCCCTGCTGAAATAGATAACCAGACTTTTACTCATTGTCTCCATTCCTTTTCTTCACTCAGTTTCTTTAACGAGCTCGCCGGTCCAGTCGACGACGCCGCCAAATTCGTACACGTTCGTATAGCCCATGTCGAACAGCTTCTGCGCCGCCTGCTTGCTGCGGTTTCCGCTTCGGCAGTAGATCAGGATAATCTGTTCCAGATCCGGAAGCGCGTCGGGCCGCTCTTCGCCGATGCTTTCGTTGGGAATAAGGATCGCGTCGGGAATATGGCCCGCGTCGTACTCGTCCTGCCGACGGACGTCGACGACGATATGCCCGTCGTCCTTCTTCATCATCTCTTTGGCTTCTTCCTGCGAGATCTGTCGGTAGCTTTTATATACCATGCCGTCGCCGTCGATCTTTTGGAAACAGCCTGTCAGCATAGGAACGGCTGCCAGCAGAAGAAGGATCGCGACTGGCAAAATCACCATAGTTGTTTTCATTTGTCGGTTCCCGCGTTCATTGAGTTGTTCGCGATATGAGCGAGCACGTCGCCGATTCGCAAAGGGGTTCTTCCGCAGCGCGCCGTTTAACGCGTCCGCGCGCGTATATGATACCAAACGCCGCCGCGAAAAGAAAGACTCCGGCGCCCTGACGAAAAGAAACTCGCGCGCTTGTTGCGAACGGGACGTGCGTCGGGTATAATACGTCTTGCGCGCAACTTTTAGAATCGCGCGCGTTAGAAAATATGTTCAGAAAGTATGTTCGTCGGCAAACCGCAGAAAAAGGGGACGCTATGAAAAAAGACAAACCGGACTGTCCACACGCTATTTCACGCCGCGAAGCGCTCAAAACGACCGCCGCCGTCGGACTGACCGCCGCCGCGTCGGTCGTCGGCCTCCGAAGCCATGAGGAACGCTGTCTCGCCAACGCGATGGAAACGACCGTTCCGGACGACCCCGCGCCTCAGAACGCCGCGCCGAAAGCGGACGCCGTCTCCGGCGCGACGCGAACGTCGTTCAACGTCAAGCCGCGCGCGCCTCTGAACGAAAAGGTTCCGCTCGCGAAAATTGGCGACCTGACGATCAGCCGCATGATCCTCGGCGGCAACCTGATCGGCGGCTACGCCCACTCGCGCGATCTGATCTACGTCTCCGACCTCATCAAGGCCTACCATACGGAGCAGAAATGCGTCGAAACGTTCCTCCTTGCCGAGGAATGCGGTATCAATGCGTTTCTCGGCGACTGGAACCAGGGCAAGATGATGGAGAACTACTGGAAATGGACCGACGGCAAGATCCAGCTGATCTCGCAATGCACCGACGACCTTGACGTCGTTAAACGCACGATCGACTGCGGCTCCGTCGCCGTCTATCCTCAGGGCGAAACGTGCGACCGACTCGTTCGCGAAGGCAACTTCGATCAAATTGAAAAGATCGTCGACCTGATCCGCGACGCGAAGCTGCCCGTGGGAATCGGCGCGCACCGCGTCGAGACGTTGAAGGCGATTCTCGACAAGGGAATCGTTCCCGATTTCTGGATGAAGACGTACCATCCGCTAACCTACTGGTCCGCTCAGGCGGCGACGGAGCACGACAATATCTACTGTCGCAAGCCGGACGAAACGCGCGAATTTTTCGCGTCCCGACCGGAGCCGTGGATCGCGTTCAAAACGCTCGCCGCGGGCGCGGTGCATCCACGCGAGGGGTTCAAGTTCGCGCTCGAAGGGGGCGCCGACTTCCTCTGCGTCGGAATGTACGATTTCCAGGTCGTCGACGACGTTAATATCTACACGGATATCGTGAAGAACCCGATCGAACGTTCCCGGAGACTCCTCGACGACGTCGATCGCGAAAAGTACGAAGAGGAGCTCGAAGAACAGGAAGACGCGTGATGGAAACGCGACGTCGGTCTGGCGTCTGAGCGCGTTATTATTGGCGGTCTCTTCGTTTAAGCCAGCGTTGGAAAGCGTCTGAGGGGGCGTTGACTTTGGTAAAGCCAACGTCTCCCGGGCTCGTTTTGTCAGCGAGAAGGTCGGAAATCTCGTCTTGAGGGTTTGCGACGTCAATAGTCGTCGACTCTGTTTCGTCGGTCGCGTTGATCGCGCCGCCGGGGCGACCGGGAGTAATCGTCGCAGGCGTGAAATCCATGGTCGTCGCGAACGTTGCGGCGAACCCGGCCAGCGCGACGGAGACCAGAACGAAATGAAACAGAACCTTCGGGGGGCGTCCGCAGACTCCTCTGTTCAAATCGAAATAGATTCCGCTCGGAAGGTCGTAGTAGAAGAGCGCGTTCTCGTCCGGCGGTTCGTCGTGCAGGTAGAGGAGCGGCGCGGTCGAGCGTTCCGAGTATAGCCAGGGTTGCATCGTTTTGAACGACGCGGTTACGACTCCGTCGGTCTTTGAGTTGAATTCAAAGTCGATCTCAGCGGGGACGCCGCCGACAAATTGCCCCTTTCGGTCTTTTGGAGGAGGACGGAATTCGCGCCAGATTCCTACGGCGTACTCGCCGAAGGTCAGAAATTTTAAAGCGCGAAGTCCTATTCGCATCGGAGAGACGAGCCCCAGGAAGACTCCGACGAAGAAAAGGAACGCGAAAGGAATAAAAACGATCCAGACGTCGCGAAGAGGTCCGCCGCCGCTGATCGACGCGCCTTTGACGTGCAAAACGTCTTCGGTTCCGACGAGTCGTTCGATTTCGACCTCGTCTCCTCGTTCTGAGGGAACGTACGTATAAGAAACGCCGGAAAAAGTCGAGCCGTCGTCCTTTTGCCCGCTAAAGGAGAGCTTGAGAAGCCGCTTCTTATTCAGAGAATGATTCGTTTCTTCGACGGAGACGAGCGTCGCGCGACCGTACGGCTCCCACGTTCCCAGCGCTTCTTTGACGGCGGCGCAGGAGCCGCCTCGTCCGCAAACGAGAAACATCGTCCACGCGAGGAGCGCCAGAACGCCCCAGCCGTAGGTCGACGTCGTGTTAAAGAGGGTCGCGCATTTCGCCGTGATTGAGACGTTGCGCGGCTCGGACGGCGTCTGATCCGGGCAAAGCGCGCGAAGACGCGCAAGCATTTTTTTCTGGGCGTCCGCCATCGTGTCCGATTCCCCTGACGGTTAAATTGGTCGGCGACTTTAAAAGCTCCGTTGAACGACGCGCCGATTTAGCGCGTCGCTCAATAGTAGGGACGTCGTGAATCGCGCCAGACTTCAAGATCAACCCGCGAGGAGAGCGACCATCAGAATCGTCAGACCGATGCAGACGACCATGTAGGTTCCGGCGATCATGAGGACTCTTTTAACGTCGGTGGAGCAGACGAGCTGAACGGCGACGGCCGTGACGACGAATTGAATGATCGAGGCGACGGCGATCCCCGGAACGCCCCCTATGCCAAGGAGCGCCAGTCTCGCAAGAATCCCTCCGACGATTCCGGCGATGAGCGCGGCGATGAACGCGCTTCCGAAGCCGACGTCCTCGCCTGTGAACATTTTGATGATAACGAGAAGAATCAGGGCGGAAATAAGATAGCCAAGCAGCATTTCGTGTTCTCCTGTTTAAGGGGAAAGGGATAATGCGGCGCGTCGGCAAGACGCGCGGATGATCCGGAGAACGGAGCGTCGTAACGTAAAGGCCTCTCCGTTAATGGTTATTGTATCCAGCTTTTTTGACGTTTTCAATAAGCGCGGTTTGAACGACTGTTTCCGTAGCCTCTTGACGACGACGCTGCTTTGGCGATAAATGAAATGGACTTCAGATTTTCTCAAATATGGAGGTTGAACATGGATTATATAAGGCGCGATCTGGAAAGAAAATTTCTCCATATGAGTTCCGCTTTCAAGGCCGTGATGGTCGTCGGCGCTCGTCAGGTTGGGAAATCGACGATGCTGAGGCGCCTCGCAGAGGGACAGAACAGAACTTATGTCACCATGGACGATTCTCAGCTCAGGGATTTTGCGAGGACGGAACCGAAGTTGTTTTTTCAAACTTATCAGCCGCCGATCCTGATCGACGAAGTCCAGAAGGCCCCGGAGCTCTTTGAAGAAATCAAAATCATCTGTGATAACAGCGGCGAAGTCGGCCAGTTCTGGCTCTCGGGGGCCCAGAGCAAAAAGCTCGTCAAAAAAGCGGGCGATTCTCTGGCCGGACGTCTCTGTATCCTGAAGATGTACAGTCTGTCCGCAAGAGAGAAGCTCGGCGTCGAACCGACGGACGAGCTGGAGTTTTCACTGAAATCCCTGACCGCGCGGCAGAAGCTTTTTCCAGCGAACAACGCGCCGACCACCTTTGAAAACATCTGGCGCGGCGGCCTTCCCGACGTGCAGAAAAAGGACGAAGAACAACTCGGCGAGTATTTCAATTCCTATATTGAAACATATCTGATGCGGGACGCGGTCGACGATTACGGCGTCGTCGATACGGAAGGATTTCGTAAATTCCTTCGCGCGTGCGCGGCGTTTGCCGGACATATCGTGAACTACAATGATCTCGGGGTCTCTGCCGGCGTGTCTGGCGCGACCGCGAAAGAGTGGACGAAGGTCCTGCAGTCGATGGGGATTCTTTTCCTCCTCGAGCCGTACGCCTCAAACGAGCTCAAGCGGCTGACCAGAACGCCGAAGCTGTATTTCTGCGACACGGGCTTCTGCGCCTACCTGTCCTCGTGGACGTCGAGGGAGGTTCTGGCGAGGGGCGCGGCGAGCGGTCATTACTACGAGAATTACGTAATTGCCGAGCTCCTGCGTCATTACGCATATGGGAAAAACAGGGTTAATCTCAATTTCTACCGCGACAGTAAGAAGAGGGAGATCGACCTGATCATCGAGGAAAACGGCGTTCTTCACCCGATCGAAATCAAGAAAACCGCTTCGCCGGACAAGAGCGCGATCAAAGCGTTTTCCGTTCTGAACGACGCGGGTCGTGAGATTGGAAACGGCGCCGTGATCTGCATGACCGACCGAACGCTTCCGCTTGACGAAAACAATCTTATTGTTCCGTC
>CACYBR010000151.1 GCA_902772705.1 uncultured Planctomycetota bacterium | reverse complement strand
CGCACTTCCTGAAGAAGAGTTTCTGTCGCGTTGCTCACGTTGCGGACGCTGTGTTATATCATGTCCCAATAATATTTTAACATTGGTTGATTTCAATGATAACAGTTCAGAAAGTTCAGAAAGTTCAGAATCGGACTACAATAAGAACGGCGACGCGTCATACTTAACAAAAGTTCTCCTTCGCAATACTCCTCAGATCGATTTTCAATCAGGCGAGCGTTTTTGCGAAAAGAAATGCAACGCATGTGGAAGAGCCTGTCCGACAGGCGCAATATCGCTTTTAACATTTGAAGAAAAGGCTAAGAAGCCTATCGCGGTGGCTCGTTTTAAGGCGGAGCATTGTATGCTCTACTTCGATCAGGAATGCTCGATTTGCCGACGCGAATGTCCTTATGAGGCCATCGATTTCGTATGGTCAGACGAAGAATACCTCAGTCTTCCAACGATTGACGAAAAACTATGTGTTGGCTGTGGACGTTGCGTCGCAATGTGTCCGGGAGAACCGGTCTTACAGGAATTGGGAGAATACGTCGAAGCAGGTTCCGAGGAAAGAATCAAGGCGCTTTCCATCGTAAAAAGAGCGTGACAACGCCCTAAAAACGAAAGCCGAACGCTCTCCTTTCGGAAGCGCTCGGCTTCTTTTTTAAACGCCCGCCCAGAGTCAAATCAAGCAAAATAATCAACAGCGTTCTTGAAGATTACAAGACCGTCGCCTACCTTGTTGGAAAAACCGGGCTCGTTCTGACAGCGAGTCCAGTTGGGACGCTGGGTCCTATCAATATGACGTTCCGGATGCGGCATCAGGCCAAAGACATGACCAGTTTCGTCACAGACGCCCGCGACGTCGCGCATGGCCCCGTTTGGATTATCTTCGTGGACATAACGAAGAACAAGGCGTCCCTCTCCTTCAAGCTTATCCAAAACCGCTTCGTCACGCGCCATGAATTTACCCTCCGCATGAGCAATCGGCAGGTACATTTCTTCCACGCCTTTGAGGAAAACGCATTTGTCGCTCTTAACGACAAGGCGAGTCCAGCGGTCGGTATAAACGCCAGACTTATTCCAAGTCAGCGTAACTGGGGCGCCCTGTTCGTCGTCTGCGACGAGGATACCGGACTTGATAAGGATCTGGAAGCCGTTGCAAATACCAAGGATGAGTTTGCCGGCGTCGCGAAACTGTCGGATCGCGTCAAAAAGACGGCTACGAACCTTTGTCGCAAGAACTCGGCCTGCGGCGATATCGTCGCCGTAACTGAAGCCGCCGGGAAAACACATGATCTGGAAACGAGCGATTATCGAAGGATCTTCCAAAATTCGATTAACGTGAATCCGTTCCGTCGTCGCGCCCGCAACCTCGAAAGCGTAGGACGTTTCCAGATCGCAATTCGTCCCTGGCGCTCTTAAAACTAATACGTTCGGTCTCATTTTTATCGTTCCGTTATAGTGATACTCTAAGTTAGCTTGATTTCCAAGTCGGCTGATTATCGCGTCTTCGCTTACTCGGCATATTCCCCGCCAAGGTCAAACGGCTTCTGCCAAATTCGTTTAAGATCGGCGAGATCAGCGTCGACGATAACAGAATTATCGCCGGCCAAGATCTTCAAACGCGGTGTTTCAACAACTTTACCGATCTGAGAGAACGGAACGTCCGAAGCGGCAAAAGCGGCTTCAAAAGCACAGGTTTTCTCAACCGGGACTTCAACCAGGAAACGAGTGTTCGACTCGGAGAAGAGTTTCACGAAATCGTCGACCTGAGAGTCGCAGATTCCAGGCAAAGTATTCAGAGCGTCGTTAGCGGACTTTGCCGACGGAATAGCGGCAAGCGAGACTTCCGCGCCCAGCCCGCCAGAAAAAGCGCTTTCCGCGACCGCAACCGCAAGACCGCCTTCGCTCAGATCGTGGACTGAACGAATCTGACCATCAAGAATCGCGCGATAGACCACATTATACTCGCGCTTGGCGAGTTCAACGTCAAGCGTCGGAACCTGACCGCCAACCCAGTTACGCACAAGAGAAAGGTGCGAACCGCCGAGTTCGTTCTTCGTCGCGCCGACGAGGTACAGAGCGTTGCCGGCTTCTTTGAGATCCATCGAAACACAAGTCTCGACGTTATCAACCTGCCCCATCGCACTAATAAGGAGCGACGGTGGAATTGCAATCGGCTCTTTTCCTTCTGGGCGAAATTCGTTATTGAGCGAATCTTTACCGCTAATGAACGGCGTCCCCATCGCAATGGAGACGTCGTAGCAGGCAAGCGCAGAACGAACAAGAGAACCGAGAACCTCCGGCTTCTCCGCGTTGCCCCAGCAGAAATTGTCCAGAAGTGTGATCGTTGCGGGATTGGCGCCAACGGCAACCGCGTTACGGATCGCCTCGTCAATCGCGCTTGCAGCCATGCAGTAGGCGTCGTAATCGCCATAGTTCGGATTCATACCGTTGGAAATCACGAGACCACGACGAGACTGAACGCGGGGACGCAAGACAGCTGCGTCGCCAGGACCGTCGTTGGCAACGCCAACGAGCGGCTTGAGAACGCTTCCCCCCTGAACTTCGTGATCGTACTGACGAATAACCCAGTGTTTGCTGGCTACGTTCAAACAGGAAAGAATCGCTTCGAGATCAAGCGTCGCGTCGGTCTTATCGCCTTTGCAACATGGGCATGAACCGAGAGATTTGGAGACAATCGTTTGAGCCCAAAGCTCCTCGTTCGCAGGTTTGACGGTAACTGGGGCGATTTCAGGAGCCTTATAGACAGCCTGACGGACGACCCGTGGCCGTCCCTTATGCATGAACTTCATATCAAGGTCGGCGACAACCTGCCCGTCATACTTCAACACGAGACGTCCCGTAGGCTTGAATTCGCCAAAAACAAACGTTTCCACGTCCTCGCTGTCAGCAAGCGCCTTGAATTCTGGCCATTTGTCCTTCGGAACAGCAAAAACCATTCGTTCCTGCGCTTCGCTAATCCAGATCTCCGAATAAGACAGACCTTCATATTTCAGAAGAGCGGCATTAAGATCGACTTCCGCCCCAATATCTTCGCCCATTTCGCCGACAGCGCTGGAAAAACCGCCCGCGCCACAGTCGGTCACTGCGTCATAAAGCCCGCGGTCGCGCGCTTCAAGCATAACGTCAAGAACGACTTTCTCTATGATGGCGTTTCCGATTTGAACGGCTCCGCCGGAAATCGTTTCGCTCTCACTCGTAAGCTCCGCGCTACTAAAAGTCGCGCCATGGATTCCGTCCCGTCCAGTACGTCCTCCCATGGCAACGATGAGATCGTTGGGCTTAGGCTCCTTGAAGGACTTATCTACGGGAATGAGTCCAACGTCGCCACAATAAACGAGAGGGTTGCCGAGGTATCGCTTGTCAAAATAAACGGCGCCGTTGACAGTCGGAATCCCCATACGGTTGCCATAGTCGCGAACTCCAGCGACAACGCCCTTGATGACGCGACGTGGATGAAGAACGCCGTTTGGAACTTCGTCAGGATCAATCTGAGGCGGAGCAAAGCAGAAAACGTCTGTATTGCAGACAGGTTTCGCGCCCATTCCCGTCCCCATCGGGTCGCGGATCACGCCGCCGATACCAGTATTAGCCCCGCCGTAGGGCTCAAGCGCGCTCGGGTGGTTATGGGTTTCAACCTTGAAACACACGTTGTACTCGTCGTCAAATTTTACGACCCCAGCGTTATCAGAGAAAACGCTGACGCAGAAATCGTCGTCGCCAAGTTCTTCACGAATCTTTACCGTCGACGCAAAGATCGTTTCCTTGAGCATATTCTCGAACTGGAATTTACCTTCGGGACCGTCGTAAGCAATGCGTCCGGCAAGCGTCTTGTGACTACAGTGTTCGCTCCAGGTCTGGGCGATCGTTTCAAGTTCAACGTCTGTCGGATCGCGACCAAGTTCGCAGAAATGCGCTTTGATCGTTTGCATTTCAACAAGAGACAGATAAAGCTGTCCCTTTTTGCTGAGCGTCGTCAACGCTTCGTCGTTCATCGCACGAATCGGAACCGTCGTAAGCTCGAACTTGTAGGATGAGCCAACCTGCAATGAGTCAAAACCGAGCTTATCGTACGCGACCTGCTCGATTGCGTCGTTGGAGAGCAACTTACGAGCAAGCCTCTTGATCTCGTCGTCGTCGACTCCGTCGATCCAGTACTTCTTAAAGGTTCGAACAGCCTCTGGAAAAACTCCATAGTCTGCGGCAGATTTTCGGGCCGCGTCGGCAACAACGTCGGTCACGCCAGGTTTCGGAAGAACGTAAACGATTCTTCCCTGCGCGCCGGAAAGGGATCGCTCAAGTTCTGCGTCGCCGACTCTTCCAACTGTCGCACGTTCAACAACGGAATCCGACAGAAGACTCGATACGAGAAGCTCTACTTGTTCGCGTTCCAGATCGCCCTGTATCAGATATCCGCGCGCGCCGCCAATCGCAAGAACCGATGAAAATCCTAAATCAGCGGCTTCTGCGGCTGTTTCTGTTCCTATAACGTCTGGCAATCCCGGCGCGGCAAAAATGTCAACTTCCCAAAGCATCTCGTTTCTTCTTTGTTCCGTTCAAAAAGGTTAAGATGGATTCCCGATCGCCCTCTTGTAAAAAGGCTTTCCAACAAAGGATATTTTCTTCCAATCGCTGAAGCGCTTCAAGAACCGCCACACGATTGGTCAGGTATATTTCTGTCCAAACGTCCGGACTGCCGCCGGCAAGACGCGTTACGTCACGAAAGCCGGTGCCCGTAAAGAGAAACTCATTCCGAGGCACGACGCTTGTTGTCAACACCGAAACCAGATTCGGCAAATGGCTGGTGCGAGCAAGGATTTGATCATGCTCTTCTGCGGACGTCTCAACGACGCAACTGCCAAGAGCTCGCCAAAATGCTCGAACTCGCGCAACGTCTTCTCCTTGAGGACCGCCCACGCATATCGACATCTTCGTCGAAAGCGAGGGTTCAGAATCGTCAATCTTCTCATCCTCGCTAAAGGCAAGAACAAACTTCTTTCCAATCGTGTCGAAGCTCGGATCGTTCTTAACATCGACGGCTTTCTCAAAGGGAATTGCATTTCCGCAAGCAAGAGCGTCGCTACGCTCGCTTGATTTTGACCAGGGGGTCAGGATCGTCAATTTTCCATAGAAAAGCCCTGAAGAAGCATGTTCTACGCCTGATTTATCACTTCCAGCAATCGGATGCGCAGGCACAAAAGAAATCCGAACGTTCTTCGGCTGATCGCTTGAATGAAGTAGTTTCGTAGCAGATTCGGCGAATCCGCCCTTCACACTGCCAACGTCGGAAACCACATATCGTCTACCGGCAAACCATGGTTCATTACGCAACGCCCAGAATTCACTCAAAAGTTTCAGGTTGACCTCTACAGGCGCGGCGAGAACAATCTGAACGGGAGCCATTTCAGGAGAAGGTTCGGCAAAAGACAAAGCGTCACGCCAGTTAGTCGCCCAGTCGTCAATCGCTCCAAGCTCAACGGCGCGAACTAATTTCGTGGAATTACGTCCCAAACCTATGATCTTTCCGCCAACGTTCGCCTTTTTAGCCGCCAGCCCAAGCGATCCGCCCAAAAGCCCTACGCCCAGAACAATCGTTTGTGAAAAGATTTCTGACATTTGGAACCAACCAATTATTGTTTGCTGAAGACGCCCCCTCGCATTCAGACCCAAATGCACGCGCGGGGTACCATGTATTATAAACGGAGTCTCCAAACCGTCAATTATGGACCAGATTTATGGACGTCGCAGGCGTCTTTCTTACTCAAATATGAAGTATGTTAGACCTTCCGCAGAAAAAAGACAAACCGGACGTTCCTTTCTGAACGGCAAAGATACTTATCGCTTCGTCTGCCGAAAAAAAGACATTAGGCGACCAAAAATGATTGCATACTCGTCTCGACTCTCATATAATACAGCGGTCGAACGAGAGCCGACGTTCTTCGCAGAAAGGCTTCATTCACGGAATCTGCTTTCCTGCGGACGGCGTCTTCGTCTTTTCGGCGTCCATTTATGCCACAAGAAAGCAATCGTTGAGGAATATCGAAATGCATCGTCGAGATTTTTTATCTTACGCGGCTCTTACCGCAGCTGCGCTTCCCTTAACGCCAGTCCTGTTCGCGGAGGAAAATAAATCAAAAAGGATCTTGTTCTTCACTCGATCACAGGGATTTGAACACTCCCCAATCAAGAACGATGAAAACGGAGAATGTCTCGCAGGCAAAACGTTGGCTCGGCTCTCAAAAGAGATTGGTTACGATATTGACGTCACTAAGGACGGAACCGTTTTTGACGGCGATTTGAGTCAATATGCCGCGTTCATTTTCTATACAAGCGGCGAACTCGATAAGGAAGGCGGCGACGGTGAAAATCCAATGACGGCGCAGGGACTTCAAAATTTCCTGACCTCGGTACGTAAGGGCGCCGGTTTTCTCGGTTTCCACAGCGCTACAGACACGTGGATTCGTCACACGGGTTTTAAGGTCGACCCATATTACGAAACGCACGAATATGTCCGTATGATTGGCGGTGAATTTATCGTCCATGGCGAACAACAAGAGGCGACTGCGGAAGTTGTCGACGATGTTCTTCCTTCCCTTAAAAAGCGCAGTCCTTCGTGGCGTATGCTTGAGGAATGGTATACCAACAAGAACTTTGCGCCTGACCTTCACGTTCTCGTTTCTCTCCAGACTGCCGATATGAAACACGAAGGACACAACCAGTGTTATGATCGTCCTGCGTTTCCCTGCATCTGGACCCGTAAGGAAAAGAAAGGAACGGCCGTCTATTGCGCGCTTGGACACAACGACTGGTTCTGGACTGACGGCGATTACGACGACCTCATCAGCGACCTTGTCAAAGTTGTTGTCGGACAGATCGAGGTTTCTTCAGAACCGAACCTGACCCGTTCCTGCCCTGGAGCCAACATGCTTCAGAACTCCTGGGTCAAGGGTCTCGTGAACTCGTCCGACTGACGTCAGCGTCACGCAAAAGTCCTGTACGATTTTAAAACTATGGAGCGTCCGAGATCGTTACGCCGATCTGGGACGTTCTTTTTCAATAGCCCCCTATCCTAATCAGTTTCAAGTGTTTTTCCGGAGAATACAGTGTCCCCATATTACAATATTGCGGAACGTTTAACTCAGATGGCTCAACTGATTCCCAACGCAATTGCAATAGCGGAACCTTCATTTCAAGGAAAAAAGGCTAAACGCGACGCCAACGGCAAGCGCGAATATAAAACTATTACATTTGCGGAGTTAGATCGCGACACGGATCAAATTGCCGCTGGTCTTCAGGCCGCTGGTATAAAGCCGGGAATGCGTCTTGTCCTGATGGTCAGACAGGGGATCGACTTCATATCTCTCGTCTTCGCGCTGTACAAGACGGGCGCGACGCTTGTTCTCATCGATCCGGGCATGGGATTAAAGCGCATGCTCGTCTGCCTGAAAGAGGCCAATCCCGACGGATTTGTGGGTATTCCAGCGGCTCAATACGCACGAATTCTTTACAAACGATGGTTCCCTAACGCTAAACACAACCTGAACGTTGGCAAAGGCCCGTTCCTTTTTGGCCTTTCGTTGGATCAACTTCGAAAGGGTCCGCGACTTAAACCGAAAGATCCACAAACGACGCTCGACGATCCCGCCGCGATCATTTTTACCAGTGGCAGTACAGGAGTCGCCAAGGGAGTCCTCTATACGTACCGCATGTTTAAAACGCAGGTTGAGGAAATCAGCAAGCGTCTTAACATTACCCCTGGCGCTGTCGACCTGGTCGGCTTTCCCTTCTTCGGACTCTTTGACGCAGGAATGGGCACAACGGCGATCATTCCCGATATGGACACGACAAAGCCCGCGTCCTGCAATCCTGAACTGCTGTTGGAGGCAATTCGGGACTGGAAGATTAATCAGGCGTTTGGTTCTCCCGCGCTCTGGACTCGCGTCGTTCGTCATTGTCTGAAAAACGGCGTCCAACTCGATACGCTCAAGAGTATTGCGATCGCCGGAGCGCCTGTTTCCTTCGAGTTGCTCAAAAAACTTCGCATGATTCTCCCGGACGACGCGAATATTGTAACTCCATATGGCGCGACAGAATCGTTGCCCCTGGCGGCGATTGAATCACGAGAAGTTCTCGAAGAAACCTGGATCAAAACATGTCAGGGAGGCGGCGTTTGCGTCGGTAAATTCTTTGATCCGCCTCTTGAACATAAGATTATTCCCGTTACAGACGCCCCTATTCAACGTCTGGCCGACGTTGAGACGTATCCTAACGGAAAGATTGGAGAGCTTCTCGTCTCAGGGCCTCAATGTTCTCCCCGTTACGTTACACGCCCAGAAGCAAACACGCTTGCACTCGTAGAGGGAGAAAACGGTCAAATGTGGCGACGCGTAGGCGACGTCGGATACTTTGACGAGCAAGACCGTTTTTGGTTTTGCGGACGTAAATCACACCGAGTTGAAACGCCATATGGTCCTATGTTTTCGATCCCTTGCGAAGCAATCTCCAATAATTCGCCGAAGGTTTTCCGTTCGGCGCTCGTCGGTGTACCCTTGTCCGCAAACTTTAGAGAACCAGAAAAACTCGACGTTCGCGCTCAAAAGTTCCGTTCCGTATGGAAAGAGCCGGGAATGGTCGTTGAACCTGTTCCAGAAGCTCTTCCCCGGAACGAGGTTGAAGCGGAACAGCTCAAGAATGAGGTTTTAGAACTCCTGAAAAAATCGCCGCTCACCTCGTCCATTGACAAAGTGTTCATTTGCAAAAGTCTTCCAGTCGACGTTCGTCACAACGCCAAGATCAACAGGGAATTACTCTGCGAATGGGCAACGGCTCAACTCAATGGCAAAAATATTCCTCTTGTCAACACGCCAATCAAGGGGTGACTTAACCTTTTGGAATTCATTGGGAGAGAGTTGTTAATGATCGTTGACGGAACAATTGTCGCGCAAGCGTCCGCACAAGGAAGCGCCGCCAGAGGCATTATTCGAATCTCTGGCGACGAATCGCTCGATGCGGTTTTGCCTTTCTTTTCTCCGAAAGCGTCGCAAAATAATCTCTCTACGTCAGAAATCGTTCCAACGCTCTCTAAAGACACGACCATACCGCAGATTACCTGCGGCATGTTCAGACCGTGGGGAAACGAAACACCGTTTCGACAGGTCAAAGTCATCCTTTTCTACTGGCCTTCTGGACGCGGATTTACTGGAGAACAGGCAGTTGAACTACATCTTCCGGGTTCTTCGTCTATTCTTAACGCGTCAATTCGAACGCTTTGCTCGACCGGAAAAGTCCGTCTGGCCAACCGCGGCGAGTTCACCCTTCGAGCCTTTTTGAACGGACGTCTTGACCTGACTCAGGCGGAAGCAATCCTTGGTGCAATCGACGCAACTTCAGACAACGACCTTAATAACGCGCTCAAACAACTTTCCGGAACTCTTTCCCGAAAGTTTAGCGATTTGAGAGACCTTCTTCTTAACGTTCTAAGTGAAATGGAAGCAGGTTTTGACTTTATAGATGAAGATATTGAATTTATTTCTTTTTCTCAAGCGCATGAAAAACTCGAACATGCGCTCGAAGAGATAGAGGAAACGCTTCAAGCGTCGTCGACTCGACTCTCCCGCAATCCTGCTCCGAGGGTTGTCCTCGTAGGTCGTCCCAATGTCGGAAAAAGTTCATTATTTAACGCGCTTATCGACAAATTCGATGGAAAGGCGTCAGGGAAAGCGCTCGTTTCTGGCGTCGCAGGGACGACGCGCGACTACCTTGAAGCCGAACTCTTGATCGACGGAGTTCAATTCACTCTCGTCGACACGGCAGGATTTGAAAAGGAAGTTCTTTCAGCTTCGGGGGATATAAACGAACCTCCTGTATCCCAAAGAAACGCCCCTTCAATGCCTTCCCACCGTGAGCTTGCACAAGGCGCGCTACGCAAGGCGCTCAACGGAGCTTCGCTCGTCGTTTGCTGTTTTGACTCGGCAAAGTCCAGAACGAAACTGGAAGAAGAAATTGAGGGACTTTCCGTCCAAGCCAGAATTGACGTTTTCACCAAACAAGATTTGAAAAACGCTGGATCGCCTGAGCGCGCAAACACGGACGTCTCAACGATTGAAACGTCTGCAACTGCCAATAAAGGGATTGAAAAACTCGGAAAGCAAATCGCAGTAAAACTGTGTTCTGTGAATGAAAACAGCGATATCGTTCCGTCAACGGCCTTGCGTTGTCAGGAAGCGTTGCGCAATGCAAAGCAATCTTTACAGAACGCCCTGAACCTTCTGGAAAACGAAGCTCTGTGCGACGAATCGCTCGTCGCGTCTGAACTTCGATTAGCTTTGAACCAAATCGGGCTGATCACCGGTCAGGTGCATACTGACGATCTTCTTGATCGCATCTTTAGCCGCTTCTGTATTGGCAAGTGAAAACTGGTAACGAATAGCTGGCTTTCCATAGCTCAGGCGTTCCGAATTCGCAATCTTCAGTAGATTGAGTTGCAAAAAAAACTCAGTTCGCGCCCCAATATCGCTAAGTCCAAAAAATTCACGATTTGGACGACCACTCCAGTACATTTTAGGCAGGATCTCCCAGAGAGTCGAGGGAGTCTCTTCCTCCCCAAACAAGCGAAGAAGTCTGCCATTTCGACGTTCCATCGAAAGTAGCGCTTTATCCACCCGCGCAGGAATATCAAAAACAGGGTCCTCATGGGCAGGAAGCGCGACAAGCTTTTTTCCGTGAAGTCTCTCATACTCGCAAGCAAGTTTTTTAAGTCTCAATAGAGAACGAACATAGTTCAGTATTCCCGTTTGAGGCGTCATTCTTGCGGGCCATATTTGAGCGAGCGTTCTGGAGAGCAATAAGTCGCCAGAAAAGATCACGCCGCCGAAAAGAAATCCCAGATGTCCGGAACTATGTCCTGGTAGATAAACTGATTGCAGAGCCCCTATTTTTTCGCCGCCAAAAAGTCGCAACTCGACAGGCGTGGACTTTACTCGACCCGGACGAAAACCAAAGCCGTCAAGAATAGGCTCGACCATTTCTGATGGAACGCCTGATTCCAACAAAAAGTGCGTATAGCGGCTATTCTCCACGTTTGCAACGTCGTTGTAACTGTCTACAAGACGACCCTCGAAGGAATGAACTACTATCTTGGCGTTCGTACGCCGATTGAGTTCATGCACGCCGCCAAAA
This sequence comes from uncultured Planctomycetota bacterium, assembly GCA_902772705.1. Taxonomy (GTDB): domain Bacteria; phylum Planctomycetota; class Planctomycetia; order Pirellulales; family Thermoguttaceae; genus RUG369. The sequence goes on along the minus strand of CACYBR010000151.1, from coordinate 35,141 downwards.
TGATCGAAGTGAGCATGAGTCAGAAAAATAAAACGAATCTTTTCAGGGGCAAACGACGAATCAAATTCGTCATGGATTGTTCTAAAACCGTTCTCAATGTCTGCGTTAGAATCGGCGTCACCACATCCGGAATCGATCATAACCCAGCTGGAAGCGTCCAACGGAACCACATAGACAGAGCCGTAAAGATATGGAAGCACACGAACTCTGATCTGATAGCCAACGCTACTGGGGAAACGAATCTGCCGTACGTTGGAGCCCGAAGAAACTTCTTCGCCAAAGATTTCCAAACTTCGGGTCTGAATATCTGTCTGATCCATCCGGTCAAGTCCGAAATGAATATAAGCATTAAAAACTCCCACGTCGTCGAGACGCGAGCGCTCGAGAAAACGTGGGAGCCGAATATCGAAAAACGAAACCAAGACGTCCGTAACTTTACTGTCGGGAAACAGGCCCGTCCTTCTCCGCCAGTCGTAACTTAGCGCGTGCTCGGTTAACAGCTTCCGTCTTGATCTCCATTAGTTCAGGGGAATTAGACGGGAGCGTTTGAGCCCTGTCAAACTCTTCGCGTACGGCGCTGACGTCAAGTTCCTCTAGCTTGTACGCTCGATTCGTAAGGAGAGAAACCACGTTGTTGGCAACCTCGACAAAACCGCCTTCAACATACCAATGCTGAATGGACTTATCTTCAAGCGTCAAACGAAGCTCACCAGCCCCAATTCTGCCGATAACGGGAGAATGATCCTCGGCGACCCCATATTCGCCGTCATAAAGAGGAAGGACGACAAATTCCACTTCCTGATCTAAGACGGTCTTTTCAGGCGTTACTGCCACGAACTTCATGTTTCTCTTCCTTAGAGGGAACGTCAGGCTTATCGAAGCGCACGCTGAGAAACAACGCGCGCTTTCCGTCTATGTCTATTTTCTACAGGAGAAGCGTTATTTTTGGCGAGCTTCTGACTTCATACGCTCCGCTTGCTCCGCCGCCTGTTCGACGGAACCGACATACAGGAACGCCGATTCTGGGAGATGATCCCATTTCCCGTCGCAGATTTCGTTGAAAGAACGAATCGTATCCTTGAGCGGCGTTATCTCGCCAGGCTTGCCCGTAAAGACTTCAGCAACGAGGAACGGTTGTGAAAGGAAACGTTCAATACGCCGAGCACGATGAACGACAAGCTTATCTTCTTCACCAAGTTCGTCGACGCCAAGGATCGCGATAATATCCTGAAGTTCCCGATATTTCTGCAACATCTGCTGAACGCGACGCGCACAAGCATAATGCTCTTCGCCAACGTACTGCGGATCGAGAACGCGACTGGAAGACGCGAGCGGATCGACCGCGGGATAAATACCCTTTTCTGAAATGGAACGTTCCAGATAAACGAACGCGTCGAGTTGTCCGAAAGCGGTCGCGGGCGCAGGGTCCGTCGGGTCGTCGGCGGGAACGTAAACAGCTTGAACCGAGGTAATCGCGCCACGATTAGTCGAAGCGATACGTTCCTGAAGCGCGCCCATTTCGGAAGCCAACGTCGGCTGGTAGCCTACGGCTGACGGCATACGTCCAAGGAGCGCAGAAACTTCAGAACCCGCCTGAGAAAAACGGAAAATGTTATCAATGAACAACAAAACGTCCGAACCAAGATCGTCGCGGAAATATTCCGCCATCGTCAAAGCGGAAAGCGCGACTCGAAGACGCGCCCCGGGCGGTTCGTTCATTTGGCCGAAAACCATCGTCGTCTGATCGAGAACTGAACGACCGGTATTGCCAATCTTCGCCTCCTTCATTTCACGCCAGAGGTCGTTTCCTTCACGAGTTCGTTCGCCTACGCCTGCGAAAACGGACGCGCCGCCGTGGGCGCTCGCAATGCGTGCGATCAACTCCTGAATGATAACGGTCTTACCAAGCCCTGCGCCGCCGAACAGCCCAGCCTTGCCGCCACGAACGAAGGGGGTCAGAAGGTCGATGACCTTAATACCTGTCTCAAAAATCATCGAGTTCGTGGCAAGATCGGCAATCTCAGGCGCGTCTCGATGGATTGGACGACGCTCGGTCGTCTCTACCGGACCCTGTTTGTCAATTGGTTCCCCGAGGAGATTGAAAACACGGCCAAGCGTCTTTTCACCAACCGGAACTGAAACGGGCGCGCCGGTATCGACACACTCCATCCCGCGAACCAGACCGTCGGTGCTTCCAAGAGCGACGCAACGCACACGCCCTCCGGTAAGATGCTGCTGCACTTCGCCCGTCAGATGGATCTTGACCGTTTCGAGGTCGCAATCAATCTTAACGGCGTTATAAATAGCGGGCAATTGACCTTTGGCAAACTCCGCGTCAAACGTAGAGCCGATTACCTGAGTAATGCGACCAATATTATTATCGTTTTGGTTCATGTGTTTACGACGCCTCGTTTCTAACGACCTGAGTCGCCTTGAAACCTTCTGTTGATATGTAATATAAAACTGTATTCCAATCTAAACGAGCGGTCCCCGACTCCAAGCAAAAACCGCACCCCTCTTACTGCAACGCGCTTGCGCCGCTGATGACCTCGATGATCTCGTTGGTAATCTGCGACTGCCGGGCACGGTTGTAAGTGGTCGTCAAAGTCGAAATCATCTGGTCGGCATTATCGGTAGCCGCCTTCATCGCCATCATGCGAGCAATTTGTTCACTGACAGCCGCGTCAAGGAACGTCTTGAAAAACTTAACCTTGAACGCGTAGGGAACAACCTCTTCAAGTATACTCTCAGGAGACGGCAGGAATTCATAATCGAGTCCGGAAACAGCTCCGTCGGATTCCGCAACCTCCGTCGTCATCGCCGAAAGAGGAAGCAACGTTTCCGCAGTCGGAACTTGTCTCGACAGAGTTAAGAACTTCGAATAGGCCACGTCAACTCGATCGACCTCGCACGTTTTGTAGCGATTAAGAAGCTCCTCGGCCATCACGAGAACTTCCTCATAGGTCGGCTTGTCGTCGAACTGAGTATAAACGCGGACAATTTCGTACCCATGATATTTCAGATAAGAAACGCCGCGTTTTCCTGATACAAAGAGCTCGACTTCTTCATACTCGCGACGGAGTTCTTTAAGTCTGGCAATTCCAGCACGAAGAACGTTTGAATTATAACCGCCGCACATACCGCGATTTGCGGTAAGAATGAAAAGAACGGCCTTCCTCTTTGAATCACGTTCGTCCAGAAGTGGATGTTCCGCCTTAAGGCCGGCTTTCGCAAGATCGCTGACCAAACGAACAATCCTCTTCGTATAGGAATCTGCGGCCACGGAGCGTTCCATCGCGCGACGAAACTGAGCAGTCGCAACCAGCTCCATCGTACGCGTGATTTTACGAATATTCTTAATCGATTTTCGACGTTTGTCGAGCGCTCTAGCTTTTGCCATAGAATCAGTCGATTATTGGGTTATTACGTCCTATTGAGTTCCAAGAGGTCCTCTCGGATCCTGAGATTCTGCGGAACCATGAAGGTCGTCAAACCTTTCGACCTTCATGGCGTCTGGCAGAAAAACGCGTTTAAAGCGCGCTGACGAAATCTGCGTCTCAACTCTCCCTGTTTGATTACTTCGAAACGTCGCCGAAGTACGACTCGTTGAAATCGTTGAGCGCCATGTCAACCTTGGCGGAAATCTCGTCGCTCATTTTACCGGGCAACGCCTTAATCTCATCCCAGAGAGGTTGATACTCGTGGTGGAACCACTGGAGGAAGTCTCTCTCCCACTCCCGAACGCGATTGACGGGGACAACGTCGAGGAACCCTTTGGTTCCGGCGTAAATGACAAGGACCTGATCAATCGCGTCGAGCGGTTCGCAGACGCCCTGAATCAGAAGCTGATTCATACGATAACCACGCTCCAATCGTTGTTGAGTCGCGGCGTCAAGGTCGGAACCGAGCTGTGCAAACGCTTCGAGTTCACGAAACGCCGCAAGGTCAAGACGTAGCCCGCCAGCAACCTGTTTCATCGCAGGAATTTGGGCAGAACCACCGACTCGGGAGACTGAAATTCCAACGTTCATCGCAGGACGTTGACCGCGGAAAAAGAGGTCCGGCTGGAGATAGATCTGTCCGTCCGTAATCGAGATTACGTTCGTCGGAATATATGCCGAAACCTCGCCTTCCTGAGTTTCAACGATTGGAAGAGACGTGAGCGAACCCCCGCCAAGGTCGTCCGAAAGCTTAGCGCTACGCTCAAGCAAACGACTGTGGCAGTAAAATACGTCGCCAGGATACGCCTCGCGCCCCGGGGGACGACGCATCAGCAGGGAAAGCTGACGATACGCAACGGCTTGCTTAGACAAGTCGTCGTAAACAATCAGCGCATGCTGGCCTTTGTACATGAAGTATTCAGCCATCGCGGTTCCCGCATACGGCGCAATATACTGCAGCGGCGCGGGAGAGCTTGCGCCTGCGACAACGACCGTCGTATAATCCATCGCGCCGTGCTTACGCAACGTCTCAATAACGCCCGCGACGGTAGAGTCCTTCTGACCAATCGCAACGTAAAAGCATTTGACGTCCTTCCCCTTCTGGTTAATAATCGCGTCGACGCCAATCTGCGTCTTGCCTGTCTTACGGTCGCCAATGATGAGCTCGCGCTGTCCGCGACCGATTGGCGTCATTGCGTCGATCGCCTTGATACCAGTCTGGAGCGCCTCACGAACGGGCTGACGGTCGGAGACTCCAGGCGCCGGACTCTCGACAAAACGACGTTCTGAAGTCGGGATCGGACCTTTTCCGTCGAGGGGATTTCCAAGTGGGTCGAGAACGCGCCCCAGAACGGCGTCGCCAACCGGCGTTTGCAAAAGCTTACCGGTAGCGCGGACTTCGTCCCCTTCCTGAATCTTGAGGTAGTCGCCTAAAATAATAACGCCTACGCTGGTTTCTTCGAGATTGAACGCCAACCCGATAACGTTGTTCGGGAATTCGAGCATCTCGCCGGACATAACGCCGGAAAGCCCGTAAACCTGGGCAATTCCGTCGCCTACCTCGATCACACGTCCAACCTCTCGGACGTCGACGCTCGATTCGAACTGCTCAATTTCCTTCTGGATTACGGAAGCAATCTCGTCGGCTTTGAATTTCATGGGCGCTCCTGTCAATCATATCTTGGCGCACTTTATTCAGCTGGGTAGCAATGGAAGCGTCGTAGACAACATCTCCGACGCGTACGATTATTCCGCCGATCATTTCAGGATCGACTTCAACTAAAAGCTCAGGCTCGCCGTCGACAAGTTTACGAAGATTGGCGACAAGATTATCCCTCGTCGTATCATCAAGAGGCGCGGCCGTCGAGATTTTGACGGGAACGCGACCCTTTCTCTTATCGTCGAGCTTGCGACACGCAACGCGAATCTCGCGAATCAAATCCATGCGTCCGCGCCGAGCGAGCGTTTTCAAAAAATTCCTGAAAATGGGCTCGCCGTCGGCGAAGAGTTCGTCTATGATACGCAACTTCTCATCTACAGCCACGTTGAGAGAAGCCAAAATATCTTCGAACTTCGGATGCGCGTCGCATATGTGTTTGACGAACGAGTCATAATCCTCGCATACGACGTCAAAAGCCACATTTGTGGATTCACAAGCGCCCAGAAGAGCAGTAGCGTAAATTTCCGCGAGCTTTTCGCGCGTCGCATCAGCGTCAAGTCGCGCCGCATACTGGGCGTCTTGTTCAACATTTTTCTTCATAGCGCAACGTTAAATCTTTTTCACACGGACATACAGACCCCGATCGTTTCCCTGTTGAACAACGAGCCGATTCAGGAGGACGAAGTCCTTCAAAATCGGACGACGACAAGTTTTAAGGATCGGATTGGTCATTGTTTTGTAACGCTGGCGACAGCGCTCTCAATGAGACGCGCATGCTTCGCAGGATCAACCTCTTCCCTGATGATCTTACCAGCCAGAGAAGTCGCCATTTCTGCGCTTTTGACCGCTATCTCACGCAAAGCGACGTCGGAAGCGTTCTGAATGTCCTTCAGAGCTCGCTCACGTTCTTCAGCGGCAGATCGCTTAGCTTCGGCAACGACCGCGTCAGCCTGTTTTCTGGCGTCTGATTTTGCTTCGTCCAGAATCCTGCGGACTTCCTCTTCGGAATCTGCCAGCTTTTGACGGTACTGTTCAAGCAGTTCTCTGGCGTCGGCGTTATTCTTTTCAGCCGCCGCAAGGCGATCCAACTCGTTACGCTCACGTTGATCCAACGCCTTAACAATCGGACCAAACGCGAAAATCCAAAGAACGGCGAGGAGGAGGACAAAGACAACAGCGGTCCAGATCGCCAGATCAGTCTGCCAGGCAAGAGGCTCGAGGGCCTTCTCTCCTTCTTCTCCTTCGACTGCAAGAAGAGGAGACGCGTTCGTCAAGAAAACGACGGAGCTAACCGAAAAAACGGCCGCCCCTCCCCAAAGTCTGTGAAAAAGGGCTTTCAAATTGAACTCTTTACGATTCATGCCGGTTCCCCATGCGTTAAGCGTTAGTAACACCCTGCGCCCAGATTGACGAAGCGCAAAGACCTTCACGCGTCAACGCAAATCACTTCAACATGCAGATGATCAGCGCGAAGAACGTAACGCCTTCGATAAGAGCCGCAGAAATAATCATCGCAGTATTAATCTTACCGGCAACTTCAGGCTGACGGGCCATACTCTCAACGCTTGAGGAACCGATACGACCGATACCCAAAGCGGCGCCAAGAAGAACCAGACCAGCGCCAATACCGTAAAGAGACGTAAGATCTACGGAAGCGGCGGCGGTTTCAGCAGCGGCGGCGTCCTGAGCAAAGACGGCGGCCGGAGCAAAAACAAAAGCTGCGACAAACAGTAACGCGACGATTTTAGCGAGCTTGTTCACGGAAAATTCTCCTAGTATCAGGGGTTTAGTCTTTACACGGCAAAATTCGAACCCAAAAGCGAGCCTCAGCGGACGGGCAAAATTACCCATGACCGCCAAACAAACGTCGCCGAGAAAGGGCTGTATTGTTTATACGTCAGATCGGAACCTGCCATTCGTCGACAGATTAAACCGACTGCATCCGTTTTTAAACACAAACGAACGTCCGAAAGAACGCATGTTTGCGATAATTATAATTTCAAATCAGTGTTGGTGTTGCGCCATTCCGATGAAAATGGAAGACAGGAACATAAAAATGTAAGCCTGCAGAAATGCGACAAACAATTCCAACAAATTCAAGCAAACGCTCATAAGAACGCTCGCAAAGGTCACGCCGATCCACAAAACAAGTTTATCCGCCGTCGCGGCAATAAACCCGAGCATAACGGCAAGGACCAGATGCCCGGCAAACATATTCGCAAGGAGACGAACGGCCAAAACAACATGTTTAATGAATAAACCAAGGACCTCGATCAGGAAGAGCATCGGCTTAAGGAAGATCGCAAGCACGAGAGGCAAATCCATCTGCGGGACCTGACCGACCCAGAACCCTACAACTCCAAATTTCCTCATACCTGAACCGATCAAAACAACAAACGTAGCCAGCGCCAGAACGGCAGTCGTCGCCAACGCTCCTGTCGGAGAAGCTCCAAACCACGGAACAAGACCAGCCAGATTGCAGAAAAGAACGAAGAAAAAAACGGTCCAGAGGAACGGCGTAAAACGATCGGCGTCTTTCTTCCCGATCGATGGGACGATCACCTCATTCCTCAAGTAGAGGAGAAAGACTTCCAACAGATTCCAAAAACGACCACGAACGGGTCTGCCTGACTTCATCTTGACTGCGAGCGGCACGAAGAACAGGATCATCAGAAGCGCAACGACAACCTCGACGACCATGAAACGAGTAACCTGAAAACCACAGATCGTCGGCAACTCGAGACGAATACCCAAAAATTCTGGAAGATGATAAGCGGTTCCGTCTGAAACGTGTTCCGCCAACTCTCCCATATTTACAAGTTCACCGCTCATATTGTTCTTTCCTGAAGAAAAAACCGACGCGAAAAACGTTCCTAAAAAAGCATGCCGTACAAAACCTGCAAATCAGGAAGTCCTCAAATCAGCATGGAAAACGAAGCGCCACGCCGCGTCTTCCGGAACATTTACTTCAAAAAACTTAATCGATCCAGCATTGTCAAACGAGTCGTCGTTAATCTCCCGCTTCTGTCGCATGAGACTGACGCTTCTCGTCCAGCGCTAAATAACGCCTCTGGAATTCACTTTCACGAGGTATTGTCAACCAAACGTGGACAGGCGCGGTCAAAAAGTACGCCGCCAGAATCCGGAATGACGCCGTTCTCACAATTTGCTCGTCCAAATTCGCGAGGCAGGCGAGAACAAAACAACAGGGAACGCAGGTGCGTCCAATCGCAGCTCCTAAAAATTCCGGCAAGCCAATCAGGCGAAACCGCCTGCATAGAGCCAGAACGGCAAACGACGAGACGGCTCCTGAAACACACGCAATCGCTCCATAGTTCAAAACCCGCTCAACTTCTGGTTCTGAATTGAGAAACAATATGACGCCCCAGACCGCCGCCGCGTACGCGGTATACACAATCGTGCGACAAATCAGGTTCAGCATGCATGTCTCCGCGTCTGAACAACGCAAACCGTCATTTCTTCATTTTAAACTGGCGCAACCTCTCGCGAACCTCCTCGTCTTCCAGACGCTTAATCGTCGCAAAAAGCCCGCCAATAAAAGCGAGCGTGCCAATCAAAGCGCCAACCAGAATACCCCAGGGCGACCAGGAATATGTCTTATCAAGGAACCACCCAAACCACACAAGCACGGCAAATTCGACGGAGAAAGCTGTTATCCGAGCAACCCAGACGTATCCGACCACAATAGACGAAAGCTCTTCACTTCTTCCGTCAACGTCGTTGGCCTCTGTATCAGCATCTTCTGAACAAAGACTGCAACCCTGAATTTCGCCCAAGCTATCCTTCAAACGTGTCTCCACTGCGTCTGTGTAGATCTGGTCGCTCGCTCCGTACAGCATAATAACGGTCTGCGTCTGGCAAAGCCCTTGAACCAAAGCGCAAACACCACGCGCTAAGGTTACGCGCATTATCCTCAAAATCAAGTTTTTGTAAAGACGCAAACTTGGTTAAACAAGATAAATTAGTCAAAACCTCAATGAACTATTCCATACATAACCTACGCACGACTCATAAAAACTCTACGCTAGAAACAACAGTATGACGCAAAACAGAACCGTGAGTATTATCTCTTTTCAGCGAAGAGTTCATATACAGAAGAAAAGACCCGAACACGAGAAGCATTTTACTCGCAGTCGGGTCTTTTTTAACGTTGCTGAGCGCAGAATACAAGTTAGGGACTAATACGGAGTCCTATGCTGAAATCACGCCTCGTCCCACTGAGAACGCAGGAATTCAATCGTCTTTTTGAACGCTTCTTCCCTGTCGTCTGAAGCGCATCCACATTCAAAGGAACAGAATCTCTGATAGCCGATATACTTCAATCCGCGGAAGCCGTCGACAAACGTCATCGAATTTTCGCCGGGGAACGTACGGCGCGGATTTTCGACGCCGCCCGCGAGATGAACGTGCTTCAGAAGACTGCCGGCGGAGATAAAGGCGCCCATCTGACTCGTCTCTTCTGTGTCCATGTGATAGAAGTCGCCCATCACGCCAATACCAGAGTCGACGCCAGCCGTGCGGAGAATGTCGCGCGCGATCGAGGCGCCGTCGGCAACCTGACGGAGGAAATAGGCTTCCATACGGCAAAGCGGTTCAAAAATGATATTCGTATTGCAGTCGTGCGCAAATTTCGCAAGATCCGGCATGAATTCGAGAAGAAGCGAACGAATTTCAGGATTTGTCAACTTCGTCTGACCATTGAACGCCGGAACGTAGATGACGCCGCTTGCGCCCATTTCGCCTGCGGTTTCAAGAGCGCGTTTGAGATCGTCAATACCCGGCTGTCGCTTGGACACGTCCTCGGAGCACAGATCGCCAGAGTGGGAGCCCCAGCAAATAGCGGAAACCTCCAGACCTGCGTCCGCGGCCTTCTGTCGATATTCCTTTCCCTTGCCGACGCATTCTCCGCCATATTCGACCGCTTCGCAGCCGTACTTCTTCATATTTTCCAACTTCTTCTCGAAAGAGTCGCCCGGAGCAGGGCCAACTTGACAGGAAATACGAAGCTTCGCCTCGGCGCGCTTGTCGGTTTCTTCCGTCGTCTGGGTTGCAAGAGCTGAAGAAGCGTTAAGAGCGGAAACTCCAGCAAGTCCAAGAGCCGCGCCAGCGCCAAAGAAATCGCGTCTATTCATATGAAGTTCTCCTAAAAAACTATCTACGAAAACACCGTCTCTGGGAGACGAAATCATTAACGACCAGTGTTGCGAAGCGGCGCAAAAAACGAATAAGCGCCAGAATCTCACTCACATAACTCACGCCGCCAGCCCCCCTGTTATATAGGAGGCAAGGTCAAAAATCAATACTTTATCTCAATTTTCCCAAAATCAATTCTTATCCTGTTCTTTTTCGTAAAAATCGATGATTTCGCGGAAATCAACATGGATGTAAGGTTCGTCGCACGCCGACGTCGTTGTCCCCGCCTCAGCATGCCAAAGTTCCAGTGTTTCAGGCGCAAAGATAACGTCGTGAAGGTTCGATTTCATCGAAACGGGTCTCTTAATAATCTCCTGAAGCAATTCTACGTCGATTCTTCCATAGTTCTCCTGCAACCGTTCATACAGCTTTTGCGCACGCTCTCCCGCAGAGATGTAAACAACATCGTCCAACGCGCCTGGCAATCGAGAATGTTCCATGCCAGGTAAAAGCGTTACGATCGGAGTCTCTGACTCAGCAATCGCTTCAACTGCGACAAGGGCCCCGGAGGCGTCTGAAAGGACATAGTAATAGTCGCAAGTCAGCGGCACGGACTTCATAAGCGTGATCGCCTCGTCAACGGTCGAACATTCTTCCATAACGCGCCGCATCATAAACGCCATTGGTAGTCCGTCCCACTTTCCTTCCCCTGCGCCCCCCATTTCCCCAATAGCCAGCCCCTTTTCATTCATAGCCGTTACGGTTCCGACAAAGCCAGAGTACGAAACGCTGATCCAAGAATAAAGCCCCCTTGGTTTGTAGACAATAATCGTCGAGTTCTCCTGAAGCCCAATGTCGCGCATGTAATCGAGGACGCGAGCATGCAAGACCTGTCCGTTTTTTGTCGCCTTTCCACGAAGTCCAATCCCACTGCAATGAAAAAGTTCCGGAAAATTGTTTAAACGGCGCACGTCAAGCGCTTCAAGCCCCGCAGAGCTTGCAAGCGCGTCGATTTCGTCATAAAACCTTTGAGGCGTGTACGGTCTCGTTCTCCTAATCGCTTCGTCCGTCTTTTTGAAGTAGTCTGCCCCATCTTTAATCGACGCAACTCTTCCCGCCGCATATAGGCGTTCCTTAATCGCCCAAACGCGGTCCTTCATGAGCTCGCCATGAGCCGCGCCCATCTCTTCTGGCGTTCCTTCAAGGACCAGAACGTATCTGACGTCGTCGAGCATCGCCAGAAGTCCATGCTCTGTTTTTGAAACCAGCCTCAGTCCACTGACGTCACAGACGTTCATGTCCGAGACGGACGTCGTCTGTTCGTCGTCAAAGGCAATCTCATCGTCTTGCGCCAGAACATGGGCGTTTCCACCACCAAGAACGCCCATGAATAACCCTAAAGCCAGAATTCCACAAAAAACAGTTCTCGTGATTGCGCTCGAAACTTTAACTAGCCAATCCCCTTTTTTACCCCATAACCGCATATCTTTTATCCGTCCAAAGGTCTTTTCTTCAACGTCATCCAAAAGTCATAAAACACAAAACGAATTTGAACAAACTTGAAAGTTCGCTCAGATTCGTTTTGTTTAATGCGAGACCGTCAGATCGCAGACGGTCTCATCATCACGAAAGGTTCACTTGCTCGCAATGCCAAGACGTTTCTGCATTTCTTCGAGCGGCACCTGTTTCGTCTCGGGCATACAAAAAATAACCCACAAAAGTTGGAGACACATAAAGAGCGCGAATCCAAAGAAGATCAATGAAGGTCCAAGCATCGCAAGAAGAGGAGGGAAAAGTCCAGACACGACCGCGTTCATGATCCAGTGGGTGAAGCAGCCAAGAGCTTGTCCCTGAGCGCGGACGGAGTTCGGAAATATTTCGCTGAGGAAAACCCAAATACAAGCGCCCTGACCAAAGCCATGAGAGGCAATGAAAACCATAAGGCCGAACAACACGCCAAAAACGCATATTTTCGGGATTCCAGAGGCTTCCTCTGTTACGGCGCCTTCCTCGGTCGGAGTCGACGTCGAAGCGTCTTCAGCGGTTACTACAGGAGTCGTAACGTCTCCTTCAACGATTTCAACCGACGATGAATCGCTAAGCTTTTCCATCTGAGCGTTGAACTGATCGGCAAAAACGGTAAACAATATGCCAACGAGGCACAAACTCGAAATATAACCGATCGAACCAACCAGCATTAGCGTCTTTCGCCCAAACTTGTCAATCACGAGAAGAGCTAACATCGTCACAACGAAATTGGTAAGGCCGATAATAGTCGGGAAGAACATCGACATGTTTTCACTGGCGCCCGCCAATTGGAAAACTTTCGGAGCATAGTACAAGATCGCGTTAATGCCGGAAAGCTGATTGAACGCGGCGATACAGATCGCGAGGAAAATAAGTTTAGCGTATCGGCGGCAAAACAGTATCTCCCTACCGGCGTTATGCTCTTCGGCAACAGCCTCCTTAACGGCGTTAAACTCAGCGTCGGCAGCTTCGTCGTTCCCGACGAGTTTCTGGAACAGTTTCCTGGCCTCGTCAAATCGTTCCTTCGTAACAAGCCATCGCGGACTCTCCGGATTTGGAATAAGGGCTACTCCAAAAAGGAACGCAGGAATGGCTTCCACTCCAAACATCCATCTCCATTCGGAATCTCCAAGATTGAGCCCTGCTATAATAAAGTTACTGACATAGGCGACCAGGATGCCGAAAACGATGTTAAACTGCGTCAGAGCAACAAGAAACCCTCGGCGCTTGGGAGGAGCGATTTCTGCCGTATAAAGCGGCGAGACAACGGACGCGCCTCCAACGCCAATGCCGCCTATGAAACGGAAAAACAGAAAAGAGCTCCAGTTCCAAGGGAAAGCGCTACCAATTGCAGAAATCAGATACAGCAAAGCAATCGCAATGAGAGTCGGTTTACGTCCATAGCGGTTCGTTGGAAACTGAATGGTAGCAGCTCCAAGGATTGTGCCGATAAGAGCGCTGGAGACAGTAAACCCCAGTTGCCAGTCGTTCAGTTCGAAAACCTGTTTAAGCGCGTCGGTTGTTCCCGAAATGACGGCGGTGTCAAACCCGAAAAGCAAACCGCCGAGGGAAGCGACTATCGAACTCCGAACAACGAAAGACGTTGTTTTTTCACGTGCCATATCAAATTCCTCGCTAATGATTACGATAACTCAGTGATCCAACCGAACCAAAGAGTCGTCCCCGAAAGATTATCCACAAAATACTCCGTATCTCAATATCCGAGGAGAAATAAAGCCCAAAAAGCAGAGAAACAGGGTCAAAAAAGTGAAGAAGAAACAAAGCAAGGCGACTGACAACACGGATCAAATCGCGCCGCCAGTCGCCTTTTCCATTCAGTGGCTCCTCGGAGAAATCAAAAGATCTTGTTAACAACGCGAGGAAACAGGATCGCGTCGCGGATATTGTCTATGCCTGTAACATACATAATCAGGCGTTCGAAACCAAGGCCGAAACCACCATGAGGAACGCTTCCAAAACGGCGCAAATCGATGTAGTCTTCATACTCTTCCGTCGTCATGTTACGTTCCTTCATCGCAGTCAGAAGCTTATCGAGATCGGCTTCGCGTTCGCTTCCTCCGATGATTTCACCAACGCCGGGAGCCAGAAGATCCGTCGCCGCAACTGTCTTGCCATCGGCGTTCTGCTTCATATAGAAGGACTTGATCTCCTTCGGATAGTCGGTAACAAACACCGGCCTATGGAAAACGACTTCCGAGAGATATCGTTCGTGCTCTGTCTGAAGATCGGCGCCCCACTCTGCCGGATACTGAAAATGAACGTCGGCTTTCTTAAGAATCTCGATCGCCTCGGTGTAAGTAACGACGCCAAATTTCTCGCCGACCAAATTATGAAGTTTGTCGAGCAAACCGCTTTCGAAGTTCTTTTCGAAGAACGCAAGCTCCGCCGGACACTTTTCCATGGCGGCTGAGACCACGTTTTTGATCATGTCTTCGACGAGCTCAATGACGTCGGGCAACTCGGCAAAAGCAACTTCCGGTTCAACATGCCAAAATTCAGCGACATGACGCGGAGTATTGCTTGCTTCGGCACGAAAACTCGGACCAAAGGTATAGATTTTGCCAAACGCCATTGCGCACATTTCACCTTCCAGCTGGCCAGAGACGCTCAAACCCGCCTTCTGACCGAAGAAGTCCGCGTCATAATACTCCTTTTCAGAACTGGCGCTTGCGTTCCAGGGACGCGTTGTCACGCGGAACATTTCTCCCGCGCCTTCACAGTCGCTCGCTGTTATGAGCGGCGTATGAACGTACACGAAACGGCGACTTTGGAAATATTCATGAATCGCCGCCGCCAGAACGGAACGAACGTGAAAAACGGCGTTGAACGTATTCGTACGAAGGCGAAGATGCGGAATCGTACGAAGGAACTCGAGAGTATGTCGTTTCTTTTGGAGAGGATAATCAGCCGGACAATCGCCAAGGACCTCAATCGTTTCTGGCGCCATCTCTACGCCGCCATTACGTCCCTGAGACGAAATAATCGTGCCCACGACACGAAGCGAAGAACCAAGCTTGAGGTACGGAGACGGATCAACAAACTTTTCCTTATCGAGAACGACCTGAAGGTGTTTTTGCGAGGTCCCGTCGTTCAATTCAATGAAGGCCACATTCTTGGAATCCCGAGAAGTTCTGACCCAACCGCAAACGGTCGTCGAAGCGTTTAAATAAGACGCGTCGTTGAGGACGTCGTAGATATCAGTGTGTTTCATCGTCTTTGTCTTTTCTCACAAAATACTTGTGTTGTCACAGCGGGACGACTGATCGCTCTTACGCGCTGTTTATGAACAAAACAAACAGGGGCCCAAAGCCGCACAAACTAAGGTAAGCATTATATGTTCAGCGTTCGGTTTGTCAATTATCCGGTCTCATTCTTCCTCACGCCATACTATAAGCGTTAATATAGAGTTCCAGTTGACGATATTTCTGTACGGCTTTCAACATCCGTAAAAGCTCATCTGTTGATGTAAGGGATAAAAAACCAGGAAATCATTGAATCGGACTCCAACCCAAGTTATAATCCGGAGGATTCGTAGCCTCGGGTTGTTCTCGAACAACTACTAGGAGAAGCGTGTCAGGATCAGGCGTTAACAGCAATCTGAATCCAACGAGCCTCAAACGGCATGTTTCGATCCGGAGGAGTTTTGCGTGAATCCAATTGACGTGTATTCCGATTCACATTACCTAGACGGAAGAATCAATGAACGCAAACATTAAAAAATCTGCCAAAGTTGGCCTCTACGGCGTCGGTCTCGACACTTACTGGCCCCAATTTGAAGGTCTTTACGATAGGCTTGTCGGATATCAGGCACAAGTGGAACAAAAGCTCCAGAATCTTGGCGCCGAAGTCGTCAACGTAGGGCTCGTCGACTCTCCGCAAAAGGCAGTCGACGCAGCCGCGACCTTTCAGCAGGAAGACGTCGAACTCATCTTTCTCTACGTTTCGACCTATGCGCTCTCTTCTACCGTGTTGCCCGTTGTGAACAAGCTCAAGAAGCCAGTCGTCGTTCTCAACCTTCAACCAGCGTCAAAAATCGACTATAAAACTTTTAACGCGCTCGGGGACAGAACGAAAATGACGGGCGAGTGGCTCGCTCATTGTCAGGCGTGTAGCGTTCCGGAAATTGCCAACGCGTTCCTGCGAGCGGGCGTCAAATTCTTCCAGATCACAGGAGTTCTTCAGAACGATCCATTTGTTGACAACGCCCTTAAGGACTGGCTTGAGGCCACTCGTGTCGCGTCTGTGTTGCGCTCCTGCCGAGTCGGACTTGTCGGACATTATTACAACGGTATGCTCGACGTCTATTCCGACGTCACACGTCTTTCCTCACAACTTGGTCCTCACTTTGAGATCCGAGAGTTCGGCGAGATTCTTGAAGAACGCGATAAAGTCGCTGAAAACGAGATCGACATGCGTGTCGCGGAGATTCGTGAACAGTTTGACGTTCAATCTGACTGTTCCGATTTCGAGTTGCGACGCGCCGCAAAGACCTCGGTCGCGCTCGATCGATTCGTCGCCAAAAACGACCTCGACGCCCTTGCCTATTTCTACAATGGTTTTGGCGACGAACGTTATTCCGACCTCATCGCGTCGGTCATCATTGGAAACTCGATGCTTACGGCTCGAAACATTCCCGTCGCGGGCGAATATGAGGTCAAGAATTGTCTCGCTATGAAAATCATGGACACATTCGGCGTGGGCGGCGCTTTCTCTGAATTCTACGCTCTTGATTTTGACGACGATATTGTCCTACTCGGACACGACGGTCCGTGCCATCCGAGAATTGCCCAGGGTAAGACCAAAATCAAACCCCTTTATGTCTATCACGGCAAGGTCGGTTCGGGTTTGAGCGTCGAAACGTCCGTCAAATATGGTCCCGCAACATTGCTTTCCGTCATCGACGCGCCAGACGGCAACGCCAAATTCCTCGTTGCAGAAGGCGTTTCAGAAGCGGGTCCAATTCTTGAGATTGGCAACACGAACAGTCGCTATCGCTTCCCTGTTGGCGCGCGCGAATTCGTCGACGCATGGTCTCGGCGCGGTCCGTCCCATCACTGCGCGATCAGCGTCGGTCACAACGCCAAAAAGCTTGAGATTTTGGCTAATATTCTCGGGATCGAATACATCCGAGTCTGTTAAATGTTTCCGAATCTGACTGCTTCAATTCCATTTTTTGGCTATCGCCAACGGTTCCTTTCGTAAAAGAGGCGTAACGCATGAAAACAACTCCTTTCTTCAGGATAGTTTGCATCATGTTTGTCGGCGTCTGTGCGCTTGTTCAAACTGACACAATACGGACTACTTTCGCTCAGGATCATAAAGATTCTCCTGCTTTTTCGGTCGATTTCACGCAAAAGGTTGGACCCGTCAAGCAGGTCAACGGAGTCAACTGTTGGATTCCTTTTCACTCAGGCAGTTCCCCTGAGTTTCAACAAAAAGCCGAGGCATGTCGTTTCTCTACAGTTCGACTCCATGACGTTCCTCTCACTACTCACGGAATGCGTCTGGTCGACGTCCACCTCATTTTTGGAAACCCCGACGCAGACCCTGCCGATCCCAGAAATTACTACTTTGAACAAACTGACGACTATATCAAAAGCATACTTGACGCAGGCGCCGTGCCAATCTACCGACTTGGCACAAGTATTGAACATTCGGCCAATAAATATTTTGCACGGAACCCCAAAGACGCGGCAAAGTACGCCGAAATCTGCGCCGCTATTGTTCGACACTATAACGCTGGCTGGGCTGACGGACACGATTGGAATCTCCCCTACTGGGAAATCTGGAACGAGCCAAATCTTATCCCTCAGATGTGGGACGACAAGAACTGGGACTCGTATTGCAAGTTCTATGTAGTTGTCGCGAAAAGGCTTCGCCAAGAGTTCCCCAATATCAAAATCGGCGGTCCGGCGCTCACTCATGCCGATTGCAATATGATCAAACAACTTGCTGACCTTTGCAAACAGGAAGGAGCTCCTCTCGATTTCGTTTCATGGCATTGCTATCCTCAGACTCCTGAACAACTCGTCGATCCCCCGTTCGAAGTCCGCAAAACTCTTGATGAAGCAGGGTTTCCCAACGCGGAGCTCCACCTCAACGAGTGGCATTACCTCCCTTGCGGCTGGAAAGGCGTTCAGGGATCTGTTGAGGATAAAGTATATTGGGTTGTCAACGCGCCTGAGGGGCTCAATGGCTATGTTTCAGCCGCTTTCAACACGTTCGTCATGACGCGTTGGCAAGACGGTCCTCTCACAATGGCCAACTTCTACAGCTATTCCGGAACAAACTGGGGGCTCGTCGATCCCTACGGACAGTATCGAACGCCATACTATACGATGGCCATGTTTGGCGAATTAGCGTCTCAAACTCCAATTCGTGTAAAGACCAAAGACGACGACAATGTAGCGCTGTTGGCCGGAATTGACGAATCCGGCAAAACAAAGCGACTACTCGTGTCGATTTTTCAGCGTGACGAAACCAATCCGATCGAAATCAAACTTGCGGGCGTCCCGGAATCAGGAGAAGTCAGCGTTGATATCGTTGATTTTGACCACAGTTTCCTTGAAACAAAGATTCAGTATCAAAACAGCGTCTTACGACTGGATTCCAAAGACTCTGGGGTATATTTCATTCGCTTTTGAAGCAAGCGGAGGACTGTGATCGGGCAAGAGCTTTGTTTTATCGGCGTTTGCCCTTCCCTTTTTTCAACGCGCCCCGCTTGAAGGGGTTTAACGACAGGACAATCAGAGGATGAAAACGGCAAGTCTTACCGTTCTGCAAGCGCTTTGCGCATTCATAGCTTTTCTTGTGTGCTCTACGGCTTCTCAAGCTCAGAAAGCTTCGTATTCCGTAGACTTCAAGAATCAAATTGGAGAAATCAGACCACTCAACGGGATTAATCTTTGGGCAAAATTTTCCAGAGTTACTCTTGAAGATTATCAGAACGTTGCCGAAGCATGTCATTTCTCGACAGTGCGTTTGCACGACGCGCCCTGGGATAACGAAGGTATGCGTCTTGTCGACGTTCATCAAATCTTTGGAAACCTGAGCGCCGATCCCCTAAATCCAAACAACTATTTCTTTGGACCGACAGACGACTATATCGCCAACATTCGCAAAGGAGGAGCAACTCCTATATATCGTCTTGGAACCAGCATAGAGCACACGGCCAAACATTACTTTGCGAAGAAGCCCGAAGACATGGAGCGCTATGCGGAAATCTGCGCCGGCATAGTCCGTCACTATAACGCTGGCTGGGCTAACGGCTTTGAATGGGATTTGCCTTACTGGGAGATCTGGAACGAGCCGAATCTTGTGCCGCAAATGTGGGACGATGCTGAATGGGATTCCTATTGCCAGTTCTATGTCGTCGTGGCAAAGCGGCTACGCGCCGAATTTCCAAACATTAAAATCGGAGGTCCCGCTTTGACCCATTGGTCCTGGGACTTGATCGGCCGCCTTGCTGATGTTTGCCGAAAGGAAGGCGCGCCCCTCGACTTTGTCTCGTGGCACTGCTACGCTCGTAAGCCGTCTGAACTCCTCGACCCTCCATATACTGCGCGAAAAATGCTCGACGAGGCAGGTTTCCCCAACGCTGAATTGCACTTAAACGAATGGCACTACTTCCCAACCAACTGGAACGTGGTTCATGGAACCAACGGGGGAGACGCCGCCAAGCGCGAGTTGGCAACGTCCCCAACGGGTCTGCATGGCGCTGAAGCCGCCGCGTTTGTCGACTATGTTCTGACACGCTGGCAGGACAGTCCCCTTACAATGTCCAATTACTATGCTTTCGGACTGGACACATGGGGGCTTATTGACAATTTCGGCAAACTTCGTCCCACTTATTACGCGTTTCTTCTCTTCGGCGATCAGATTTCAAACGCGCCGCTTCGAGTCGAAACCCACGATCCAGGCGAAAACGTCTCTCTACTGGGCTCTGTCAACGAATCAGGAACTGTCAAACGTCTGCTCGTCTCTTGTTACAAGATTGACGATCCTCAAGCGATCAACATCAAGCTGATCGGGCTCCCGTCAGAAGGCGAGGCTAACGTCGTTCAGATCGACTACGACCATGACCATCTTGAAACGAAGGTTCCCTATTCCAACGGAATCCTCACGCTTATGCCTCAGAAATCCAGCGTTTTCCTTATCAGTTTCTGAACGGCTCCGTATCCTGTCAATCTCCCTACCAACTAATTCGAGGCATAACAGTGAATTCACTTTTTAAAATTGACGCTCCCTTTATACGCAAGGGTAGCTTGCTCCTTTTCGCCGTCGTATTGGCGTTTGTTACAGGAATTGGTCGCTTTTCGCCAGTAGTCGCTCAGGAAACGGAGCGCGCTTCAGGCGATCTTTCGACCCTTATGAATTTCTCCAAGGGCTTCTCCAAGCTCATGAAATCTCCTCAACAGAAAGAAACGAAAGACGCGGAGACAGAGGAAGTCGCCTTGGACGTTTCCGGAAACGATTCTTCGTCCGTTCAGGGACTGCCCGTTCCCCGAAACGCCGGCGTTATTCTCCAAACGCCTTCTCTGACCAGACTGGATAAGGCGGTAGGACAATTCTTCCAGCAGACCAGCGACGCCAGTTTTAGCCTGTTGGCTTCTCTGCGTATCACCGCGTATCGGAGCGCTCTTGCCTGCATTAATCCTGACAGGCCTGTTGCAGTCGTTGTCCTTTGCGACTCCGTACCGCCTCAAATTTCAGTTGTTCTACCGGTTGCCAAAAAACAGTTTGTTCCTTTCGTAACAGGACTGGTTAAGGCGTCCAAATCAGAGAAACCGACGATTGACGCCAAGTCCAATACCGCTCGTTTCACTCTGACTATTAACGGTCCGCTAAATCTCGTTGCACGGCAGGTTTCCGACAGTTACATTGCGATCACAAACGCCGAAAACGAAGACGACCTGTCCTATTTCTCCACCAACAACGTCTCGAACGTTTATTTAAACGTCGCGCCAGAGGAGCTTAATTCGCCAATCCTTTCGGCGTTCGTTACGGAGGCGGGTCTGCGACAGTTGACTGCACCTGATCGACCGTTTTGGATAGAAGCTCAACGAGCCCTTGTTGAAGCGCAAAGGACTCTTCCTGTGCTTGCCGACGTCAATTTGGAGGACGTCCATCAATACGTGGCGGATAACCTCGCGGGCTTCCGCTATGATTTGGCAATCGACGATTACGGTCTCTACGCTGCGCTTCAGACGTTGGCTAAGCCGAATTCAGACGCTGCAAAACAGTTGGCGTCCTATCGTCATACTTTTCCGCTCAACGTGTCGGCCGATCGT
The DNA here is from genome assembly GCA_902772705.1 of uncultured Planctomycetota bacterium. Lineage (GTDB taxonomy): Bacteria > Planctomycetota > Planctomycetia > Pirellulales > Thermoguttaceae > RUG369. The sequence continues at coordinate 14,049 of CACYBR010000151.1, read as the reverse complement.
TTTTTCAACATTCTTTCAGACGACTATTCTGTCGTTGCGGGACAGGCCGACCTGCCAGGTTCGCTTACCGACGCTCTCCCCAAGCCGCTGAATCGTCTCAGTTTCGTTGAATACTGTCTGGGACTTCCCAAAGACAACGAATATGCGGCAAGTTCTTTTCTTTTTTACCTTGAAGTCGACGATTCAGATCTGTTTGCGCGCGAAATGATTGTGCCGCGCGCTCGTGAAATCGGTCGATATATAGGTTCTAAGCAAGCAGGAAACGCCGCGTCGCAAGTCTTCGGAAGCATCGCTGAACGTCGTCGTGAACTACAAAACAACTCGCGTCGTCCATTCGCCGGTCGACTTGCTGATCCTGAACGCGCTGCAGAACTAGGCAACGCCATCGGTTCGGCTCTCGGAGGTCTTATCGGAGAAAGCGCCGGAGAAGAGAGCGCGATGGAAGAACACCGCCTCAACGGCTTTAAAATGTATGTTTCCGATATTGAAACGTTTACCCGTCAAACTGCCCTCATGAAGGCGGAAAAAGAGGGACGTTACGCCCCTGAATCACGTTCGCCGCTCGCTTCTGGAGCATTCTCTCCCGTGGAGGCTCTCGTCTCAATCATTCAGGACGATGGAATGTTGCAGCGTAGCATTCTTCAATCGGCAAACCAGGAAGCGTCCAAGGTCGACCAAACGCCTCTCTTCTCGAAGGAAGGTTACCTTGTCATCCTTGACAAGAACAGAATCTTATACAGCCTCGGCAATCAGGACCTTCTCAAGCTTGCTATCAACAACTATCGCTCCACGAAGGAACGCAATATCAATTACCTTTCTAACGTTCAGGATACTGACACTCTCGAAGCTCTTTCCCATCTGGGAACGCTCATTCCAGACTTGAAGAACACCAATATCATAGGTTCAACGCGAATCGATACCGCAAATTCTCAAGCATACTACAAGTGGCTTCAGCAGTATTATTTTCCTCAGGCGCCGACCCTTCCGAACGCCGACTTGCCACTGGACACGCCCAAGCTTCTCCTCATATCAAGCGTTTATTCACAACGTAACATTCAACGATTCGTTCTCCCACACAAAACGGTGAAAAACTTTGTCGACACATTCAGCGGAGGTTCGACGCTTACAGAACTTCTTTTCAAACCCAAAGCCAGTTCAAACGCGAATTCGGACGAAGAAGAAGTCGAGCTTGACTTTGGCGACGAATGATAGTCAAAGGAACGACTTTTGTCGTTTTGTTACTTTAACCCAAATTGGCGGCACATATGAACAATATACTCTTATCGTTTGTCAAAAGATTTTTTCCGGCAGCAACGTTTTTCGGACTAATCCTTGTCCAAAACGTCTGCTTAGCCTCGGAACCTAAAACTTTGTTTTCCTGGGACTTTAACACAGAACAGGAGGTTCGCGAATGGGCCCCTTCCAACCTGTCGACGCCTGTTTTGAAAGACGGCGCTCTTAAAGCTGCCGCCACGTCCTGGGATCCTTTCGTCGTCAGTCCGCATTTCATGCTCAAGCCTTGCCAGGGACAATACATAGAAATTCGCATGCGGTCAACCGGCGTCGGCTTAGGAGAGGTTTTCTACGCGTCTTCAGACGAGGGCAAGTACCATGGTTTTTCTCAGGATAAAACCGCTCAATGGTCTATTCGTCACGACGGCGAGTTCCACACCTATCAGATCATGCCCGCATGGCTTTCTGAACCGCAGATTATTAAGATTCGCATCGACGTTGGACGTCCGGACAGCGCAGACGTTGAAAAAGGAGCTGAGATTGAGATCGACTACGTTCGTATCGTCGACGTTGGTATCGACGACGCAGCGATTATGGATCGATCCGATTGGGATCAAAACGCGCTCGTTGAACTAAAATCCGATATATCTGAAAATCGCAACGATTGGATCAGTAAGATAGGGAAGCTCGATCCTAAAGAATGTGGTTCTAATCTTTACCTCGAATGGGAAAAGACTGAAGAAACTGCCGACAACGAGCCGTTTCCTCGCGCTTCTTTACGTTGTCTCACGGGCTCTGGCACAGGACAGATATCTGTCGAGATTCCCCTTTTTAATCTGTGTGAATCAAGCGACGGTTCTTCCTGCGCGATTCTCTCGAAAAACACAGATCTTTCAGCGTTTGGAAACTGGGGCGCGCCGTTCTTTCGATGGGATTTGTCTCTCCCGAACAACATGGAACTTAAACGCGTCGCATTCTCCAAAGAGCCTGTTGGCGAGGGCGTTCTCGAAACGCAGGATGGACGTCAATCAGAGCTTGCGCGCCTTCATTCCGGCGCAGCGACCGTTCAATATGAAACCATCGTTCGTAACTGCGGAGGTAAAGAACTTTCGGACTTCTCTTTGACAGTCTCGTCAAAAAATTCCGGCGTCGTCCTTTCAGAAGTTGAAACCCAGAAAATCGCCGTCGATCCACTTCTCGGCTTCAATCCAACGGGCGACCGAAGCACAACCTATGAAATTGACGCGTCAAATCTCGATTCGACCTCCGTTTCGATGAAGGCTCAATCCAACGCCGTTGTCTTTCCCAGAAATTTGTCGCTGAATCCAGGGGAGGCTTTTAAGATCACCACCAAATACGAGACCAGCGCTTCTGGCACGTTCAACATTGTCCTCTCGCTCAGTTCCACGACAGCCGATAAAAACAGGTCCGTCGATCTTCCCGTTGAGCTAAGCGTTCTTCCCCCCGCCAAACTACCTGAAAACGTTTCCTACGTTCCTGAACCACAGGACGTTGAAAACAACTACGAGATTGGCGCTTTCTACTTTCCAGGATGGTCCCAACGTGTCAATTGGGAGAAAATTGACAATGCCGCGCCAGTACGCAAACCGCTTCTGGGCTACTACGACGAATCCAATCCAGAAGTCGTCGATTGGCAGATTAAATGGGCGGCAGAAAACGGAATCAGCTTCTTCCTCGTTGATTGGTACTGGCGTCACGGGCAGATTCACCTTGATCATTGGATTAAAGCGTTCCAGCAGGCAAAATACCGTTCCCATTTAAAGTGGGCGTTGATGTGGGCCAATCACACAGGATATGGCACGCATTCCACGGAAGACTGGAAGGTCGTCGTTCAGTACTGGATCGACAATTATTTCAAAACTCCTGAATACTACACGATTGACGGCAAACCCGTCGTTATGATTTGGCAACAGGAGATACTCGATCATGACATGATCGAAGAAGCAAAGAAGGAAGGACTCGAGCTCAAACAGGGCGAGGGATGTAAGCGAGCCTTCGATCTTACACGCAAGATGTGTCGTGAAGCAGGTCTTCCAGGCGTGTACTTCATCGCTATGAAGTGGCCGGAATCTTCGACCGACGCCAGAATCATTCAGGAACTAGCTAATTGCAGTTTCGACGAAACTACCATTTATCACTTCATGTATCCGGGCAATCACGTCGCCAACCCGAACCTGTATTCTTTTGATCAGGTCGTCGACGCCTCAAAACCAAACTGGGAGGAACGATACAAGACCGGCATTCTGCCGTTCATGCCTAATATTTCCACAGGTTGGGATTCCCGCCCATGGCATGGATTCCGCAGCACGGTCGTCTATGGTCGCTCTGTCAGTTCCTTCAAACGTCTCCTCGAAGATTATAAGGCGTTCGCGGACAAGACTGGAATCAAACGCGCCGTTCTTGGTCCTCTTAACGAATGGGGCGAAGGTTCTTACATCGAACCGAACAATGAATTCGGTTTCGGCATGTACGAAGCAATTCGTGAAGTCTTGTGCAAAGAACCCGAAGGTGGATTTCCTGTCAATTACACGCCCAAGGAAATCGGTCTTGGCCCTTACGACTATCCGAAGGGCGAATAATACGCGCAAGCTGTAGAGCATTACGAACCATTTATGTAACGCTTGAAACATAACGTCTGGCTTTGTCTCGGAGCTCCTTCACGAGACAAAGCCTTTTTGGTATTGTTCACGTTCTCAATTCGTCAGCAGCAGAAAACGACATGTCGAGTTATTTCAAACGAGCGATCTTACTCGCGTTTCTATTCCTATCATACTCGGTTCCTATTGTTAAGTCGGGAGAGAACGTCCCTTCTTCAGTTCAGGAACCCTTCTACTACTACGATATGGCATACCTTCGGGGAATTGATCGCTCCGATCTCGCCAATATTCGTAGCGTGTGGGACGAGACGCTTTTGATTTCAACGCTTCAGGGGCTGGTCAATCGAGATTCTGCCAAGCTCTTCGTCAACTTCGTTCAGGGGTATGGGAAAGACGTCGATCAATTCTGGCTTGAAACCTTCTCCAAAGAGCTCCATTGTAGCGACGGCTCTGTTCGAGACGGATGGCTCCAACACCGCAAACGTGTCGAACTAAAATCGCTCGACGAGCTCCTTGACGTCTTTGCTGATTCATACAAAGGCGTCGTTTTGTACGATGAAACGGTTCCTTCCACCGTCAACGTAGCGCTCACGATCGCTGGCGTTGAAAATCTATTGCCTGTCCGTTACGACGTCACGCCAGGTTCTCTGTATGATCGACTTGTCGCCTCGCCCGAGGGGCGTTGTCTTCCAACTCTTGCACGTCTAATCAATGAAAACGGCTCGCCGATGTTCACCGGCAAGGGGAAAATACCTGAAACCGATCTCGATTCAACAGGTTCCGTCAAAGTCGATCCATATTACTGGATGATCGAAAAGTATTTTAAGACGGGAAAAGTCAATCTCACCGAAGGAGGTTATTATCTCGACACGTTCTGGCTGAAGCGTCCCAACGGCGCAACCCAGAACCATTGCCTTACCAATCGCGATTTTATCGTCGCACGAAAAGGCTTCTTTTTCGATCTTTCTCCATGGGACGACGAGGCGCCCAACGACGACCCGGAACAACCGCTTGGGGCCGATTTTAACGCTTTTAATGCAATTATGCGCGCAGCCTATGAGGGAACCAACGGTCAAAAGATTATTCGTGTCGCTGGTTTTACCCCCTGGGACACGAAATATACCGACCACGGCAACGTCAATTGCAAGCATAGCGGAGTCTCGACAGAGTGGCGCCACGCCGAGATTCTTTCGAATTACAACGGCTATCTCGACGCTGACGCGCTCGGACTGGGAGCAATGGCCAACGCGTCCTTCTATCAGCACTTTCCGCTCGAAGACGCGTACCCACAAAAAAAACCGACCGTCGAAAATTTACGTGAAGTCGGATTACTTGATGAAAACGATCGTCCCATTGACAAAACTTTCGTTGCCATCTACTTTGGAGATTACGACTCCGCAGCTTGGGTCTGTCAAGCAGAACCAAGTTTCTGGAACGACCCCAATCGTGGCTCCGTACCTATCAACTGGGCGTTCAATCCAAATCTCGCCGATCGCTTTGCTCCTGCATTTGATTATTTCAGACGAACCCAAACGCCCAACGATTTCTTCATCTCTGGCGACTCTGGCGCAGGCTATGTCAATCCAATGAGTTACGTGAAGCCACGGCGTTTTTCAGGACTCCCTGACGGTCTTAACGTCTGGATTGAACACTGCGCCCAATATTTTAAGCAATGGGATATTTCAGGAATTGGCTTCGTCATCGACGGCGACGCGCCAGATTGCGACCGCAAAACGCTCAGTCGCCTCGCCCAATGCGCCCCCGATGGAATCGTAACTCACCGAGGCGCTGTCGTCGGCGTTGTCGATAATCCTTTTGGAGATAAGACGCCTTTTCGTCCCATGAATAGCGATCTGGCCAATCCAGAACATGGCAAGCAGATCGTACTTGGCGACGTTCGTTTTGATCGTGGACCTCAGTTTAACGTCTATCGTGTGATTTTGTGGTCTCCGACGAAACTCAAAGAACTCGTCGAACTCGTCAAGAGCGACCCGGATCGTGGCTCTCGTGTCGAATTTGTCGACATGTATACATTCTGGCTCTTGTTAAAGCTTGAAGCAAAATTTTTGGGCAAAGACGAATTTGATTGTCGGCTTTGAAGTCGCTCGCTCCTGTAAGGGCTATTTTCAAAAATATTATTTCTTAAAAGGGTCATGTCGTCCCTAGACAGAAAAAAGTTTACGATTACAATGAGTGGGCTTTGTCCTTTAACAGGCGTCGACAAGCGGGCGTTTATTTTGTGTTGTCCCGTATGACGCGAGCAAAGCATGTGCGTGAGTAGTCGTCTTATTCCGCAATTTAGTCAGTTGAGTTGAAGAAAGCCTTCAGCGTTCGTTGGGTCAAGCGCAGGGCCTCAATGGGTCGGCGCGTCGCGAGTCGATCTCCCTATTTGGCTGTTTTTGGTTTTCGTTTACTCGTCCTTTCATTGGAGGTTTTACAGTGGTCAAACTTACTCTTCGTGAAAAAGAGTCTATCCAGGACGCCGTGCGTCGTTTCCGTAAGCTTGTTGAACGTAGCGGCATTAAGAAAGAAATGCGCCGCCGTGAGTTCTATGAGAAGCCAAGCGAAATCAAACGCCGCGCTCGTCTCCGAGCAGAGCGCCGCGCTTTCCGCGCTTCCAAGATGGCTAATCGTTGATCCCTTGTTCGTCTGCTTCGCGTGCGTTCTGGCGCCAAGATTGAACCTGTATAAGACCTGAAGGTCGCTCCTTTCTTGAGCGACCTTTTTGTTTTCTTGAACGTCTGTCCATTAGTTTTCTCTCGCTAACAATTCCTCTTGTCATATGGCGTTAAATTATCTATATTCGTCCAAGACGCCGGTTTATTCGGTCAATTATCCGTTGAGTCTGCTGGGAGGAGCCCTCAGACAACCGGGCATGTGAGAATCAGCTAAACGTTCTCACACCGTCTCGAATAACACATCGTCAGGATTTGGTTTCCCATGTTTTTTATGAAGATCAGCAAACGTCGCGAACTCTGCCGTAACAGCTTAAAGGAAAGCCTTGTCTCAGCAGCTTTTCTGGGCTTCGTTTCGGTTCTTATCGTTGGTTGCGCCACGCCTATATTCTGGACAGACAATAAAGTTCTTCTCTACCTTCCGGGAGCCGGTCGACGTAGCGACGAGATACCAGGTTATATCCGTCCCTGGGAACGAATCAAGTTGATTGAGGAAAAAGGCAAAAAGGGCGCAAAAGCCAACCCTGACGAAAAAGACGTTCTTCTCGTTCAACTCGATGAAGAATTTGAAAAGGCCGACAGTCCATATGTCAAACGCGCCGTTGTCGAAGCGGTCGCGAGGATCTGTGTTAATTATTCCAATCCGGCGGCTGAAAGACTCTTTAAAACGGCGTTGGAATCGGACGATATGGGTCTCAACTTTTCAGCTTGCCATGCGTGGGGTTCCTACTGTACGGAAGGCGATATCGCCAAGAGCAATAAGAAGGAGCGCAGTCTCGCGATCGAAATACTGGCGACGCGCTATAAGACTCTCCCCTACTCCATCGCGGCAGGATCTGAAGAGGAAAACGATCGGCGCAAGGATATTCGTGTGGCGATACTGCGGGCGCTCGGCTCCTTCAAGGAAGACGACTCCCCGCTTCTTCTGGAAACGCTGGAATTAGGACTCAACGGCGAAAAGCTTGACGATGGGGCGCTTCAGAATCAGGCCTGTCTATCTCTTGGCAAAGTTACAGACAAGAACTACGGTCTGGACGGCGACGCATGGCTTGAATATCTTGCATACAAACGCGGAGAAATCTCCACTCCGCCTAAAGAACAATCCGCTTATTCCAGACTTCCGAAGCTGAACAACGCAACGGGCATTTTCAAATGACAGCGACGACAGTAGCGGTAATATGCGGGAAGCATTCAAGTATCGCTTTCACCAACAACCATTTCAACAAAGTGGATTGTTCCGTATGAAACTGACCCCAAACAACACCACGGCGCTTGTTATTGACCTTCAACAAAAGATCGTTCCTGCGACGTCCGACGTTCCACGACTGCTGGAACGTTCCATTTTTTTTCTTTCAGGTCTGGCGATCTACTCGATTCCAGTCGTCTCGACGCGTCAGTACCCCAAAGGGCTCGGCGATACTCTTCCGGAAATCAGCGAGGTTATGAAAAACGAAACGACTTTCGATAAAACAACCTTCAGCTGTCTGGACTCCCCAGAAATCCGCAACTACTTTAACGCAGATTCTCGGGCTAACGTAGTTATCGCCGGCATTGAGGCTCATATATGCGTTCTTCAAACGGCGCTTGATCTCATAGAACTTGGTAAAAACGTATATCTGGTCGCCGACTGCGTTTCCTCACGCAATCCTTTCGATATGAAGATCGCTTTTAAACGAATGTTCCGCGCTGGCGTTGTTCCAACAACGGCTGAAGCGGCGCTCTTTGAGATTGCCCACGCTGCCGGCTCGCCCGAATTTAAGTCAATCAGCAAGCTTGCGACAGGACGATAGCGTTTAGACGATTCAAAGTTACAGTTCCAATACTGAAAAAGAGGACGCTCTATTAAGAACGTCCTCTTTTTCAGTAAGCGCGCGCCAATAGCGAAGAAATCAGTAGTTAATACGACCGCTAATGAGCACGTCTGTTCCAATGACTTCAATCTTCTTATTACGAAGCGTCGCGGCCTTACGCATAAGCTCACGCCCAACGCCGCCAACCGCCACGACCGCTTCGCTACCGCCAATAATCTTCGGGGAGACGAAAACGCGAGCTTCGTCAATCAGTTCAAGATCGAAGAAGTGCCCGAGCAGCTCGCCGCCGCCTTCAACCAGAATGTTCGTCATGCCGCGCTCGGCAAGATTCGTGAGAAGCAGAAGAAGTCTCTGCTCATGAGTAGGCGCGTCAATAACCATAACTTCAGCGCCCTTCGATTCCCAAAACTCTTTCTTACCCTTGGGGGTATTCGGACCAAAGACGAGCAGAAGAGGAACGTCACGAGCGGTCAGGGCCAGCTCGGAAAAAACGGATAACGTCCCGCCAGAGTCCACGACGATGCGCGTAGGAATCCTCTTTGGCGTACGTCCCTCAGGAAGACGCACTGTCAGTTGCGGATCGTCTTCCATAGCTGTACGACTTCCGATGAGAATGGCGTCGACGGTCTCGCGCCACTCATGAACGCGTAATCGAGCTTCGTCTGAGGAAATCCAATAGCTTGAACCGATGCGCGTAGCGATCTTACCGTCAAGGGTCATCGCCCATTTGCCGATAATCCAAGGGCGGTTCTTCGTCAGTCGGGTCACGAAGGGGGAGTTGAGTTCCTGAGCTTCTTCTTCACAGACGCCAACTTCAACTTCGACGCCAGCGGCTCTTAACGCCTCGATTCCGGAACCATTGACCGCAGGAAAAGGATCCAACATTGCCACGACAACGCGCTTAATGCCGGCGGCGATTACAGCGTCGACGCATGGAGGGGTCTTACCCTGATGCGTGCACGGCTCAAGCGTCACATACATCGTAGCGCCTTTGGCAAGGTCGCCCGCCATTTTGAGCGCGTTAACTTCGGCGTGAGGCTCGCCATACTTCTGATGCCATCCTTCGCCAACGATAAGCGTCGCCGCTTTATCTTCGACCTCGGGATCGACAACATAGTCGTCCCTGAAGGCGCCAGACTTGTCTAGTCCGGACTCAACGTTATACGTATAGTCTTCTCGCACGATCACGCAACCGACCATCGGATTGGGCTCAACAAGCCCTTGACCGCGAACGGCAAGTCGTAGTGCGCGTTGCATGTAGAATTGATCGAGGTTCGAACTCATTTTTTCGTAACCGACCTTTCAAAAGTAGTTGATAACAACTAAAGAGCTTAGACGCTTCTGGAACGAGCCTTGCTCGCGTCTATATCTCAGTCAATCATAATAAACCAGAAGCGCGCAAGGCTCTGCTGATTATAGTCGATAAGACTTCTAAAAACAAGGCGTATTAACCAATCCCCCTGTAAGGCTGACTGGTTTGTCACGAAACGAAAGACGTCTGAGCGTTCGTTTCCCCACTTGAACCTACGCTCCGCCAACCAGCAGGTTGTCGTAAGAGCGCTCGTCAAGTTTCAAAGGAACGCTATATTATCGTTCCTTTTCCTTCTCTTCGCGCTCTCGTCGCAAACGAATCAGATCGGCGGTCGTTCTTAAAGCGCAAAACTTTGGTCCACACATTGTACAGTAATTTTCATTTGCGATCGTCCCGTCGGGATTAAGGATCGGATGGAGGCCACGAGGGCACCCATTGGGGAGCCTATCCCCTTGAACGCCGTACTTAGCGGCGTCTTCAGCTTTCGTTTTAGAAGCAAACTCCTGATCGTCAGGATTGGAACGAGCTTCTTCGTAGTACTGTCGCGCTCGTTCCGGATCAAGAGAAAGCGCAAACTGTTTCTCCCAATCGAACGCCCAACGAGCCCTCGCCATTTCGTCGTCGCGTTCCTGAGCGCCTGGTCGATGAAGCGCAATATCGGCTGCGTGAGCGGCAATCTTATACGCAACGCATCCGTTACGAACGTCTTCGATATTAGGCAAGCCAAGATGTTCCTTCGGAGTGACGTAACACAACATTGAAGCGCCGCTGAACGCAGCGATTGCCGCGCCAATAGCGCTCGTAATATGGTCGTAACCAGGAGCAATATCGCAAACGACAGGACCGAGCACATAGAAGGGAGCCTCAAAGCATTCCTGCTGTTGACGTTTCATATTCTCAGCAACCTGATCGAGCGGCACGTGCCCAGGACCTTCAATCATGACCTGCGTCCCATGCTCCCATGCACGCTTCGTCAGTTCGCCCATGACAGAAAGTTCACCAAACTGGGCGGCGTCGCTCGCGTCATGGATACAACCAGGGCGCAATCCATCGCCAAGACTCCATGAAACATCGTACGCCTTCATGATCTCGCACAATTCGTCAAAGCATTCGTAGAACGGATTCTCTGCGTTGTGAGCGACCATCCACTTTGCCGTCAGCGAACCTCCACGACTGACAATCCCCATGAGACGGGAATCAACCAACGGGATGTGCCGCTGGAGGAGCGCGCAATGTATCGTCATGTAATCAACGCCCTGCTTCGCTTGACGTTCAACAACGTCAAGAATGTCGTTCCTGGTCATGTCGAGGATATCGTCAAGTTCTTCGCAGATCTGATATATCGGGACCGTGCCGAGAGGAACAGAGACGGCGTTGATCATACGAACGCGAAGGGAATCAAGGTCGTCTGTTCCAGTCGAAAGATCCATGACCGTGTCCGCGCCATATTTCACCGCGCACTCTATCTTTGCAAGCTCACGATTCACGTCGCCGGCCAGAGACGAAACGCCAAGGTTGGCGTTGATCTTGGTCGAAGCTTTACGACCGATCGCAATCGGAGAAAGCCCACGAGAAAGATGAACTCTGTTCGCGGGTATGATCATCCTGCCAGCGGCGATCTCAGCTCGCACCGTTTCAGGATCAAGCCTCTCCTTTTTCGCGACGACCTCCATTTCAGGAGTTATAACGCCTGTGCGCGCTTCGGTAAGCTGAGTCATGTCTACCGCCTTTCATATCAAAACGCTCCGACAAGGAGCCGACGCGTGAACCTCAACAGAGACGCCCGCCCCACGAATTACGAAGGAACAGAAAAGCAGGCGTGAATATCGTAATTATCCCGTTCCATACGCATTGGTCAAGGCGCAAAAAAGTCGGGCAAAACTAAAGTTCAAGCGTCCCGATTATTTCAGACAGGTCTTTGATTCCCTCCTGCTCCATTACGTTCGGAAGATCGTTGAGAATCTCCGTCGTAACGTTGGGATTGAAGAAATTTGCAGTACCAATCTGAACAGCGCTTGCTCCGGCAACAAGAAAATCCATAACGTCGTCCACGCATGAAATCCCGCCAATTCCGATAATCGGCAGTTTGACAGCCTTGGCGATCTGCCACACGCAACGCAATGCAATTGGCTTAATGGCCGGTCCGCTAAATCCCCCGCAACCGTTTCCTAAGCGAGGTTTCCGTTTTCGCCAGTCGACGGCTAACCCATAACAGGTATTAATAGCCGAAATCATGTCGGCGCCGCCCGCTTCCGCCGCTTTAGCGATATCGGCAATTTTAGTAACGTTAGGAGAAAGCTTTACAGAAAAAGGCAGAGTCAGAAACTTACGCAACTCGCCGGTCATCTTTTCACACAAAACGGGATCGATTCCAAAATCGACGCCGCCGGATACGTTTGGACAGCTCACATTGAGTTCGATCGCTGTGATCCCGGGCTCGTCATTAAGGCGTTCCGCAAAAATTTTACACTCTTCAAGTTTTTTAGCGGCAATACTTACAATAATCGGACTTCCCACGGTTCGCAGGTACGGAAGTTTCTTTTCCACAAATTCGTCAAGACCGTCGTTATCAAGTCCAATCGCATTAAGGAGTCCTGCCGTCGTTTCCGCCGTTCGGGGAGGCTTGTTGCCTGACCGCGGAGCAACGGTAATTGTTTTCGGCACAATTCCTCCAAGGCGCGATAGCTCCAGCAATCGAGCGGCTTCTTTTGCATATCCAAAAGTTCCGGAAGCAACCAGAATAGGATTAGGTAAAACGATCTTCCCCAGGGCAACGGAAAGGGACATTCTAAACCTCAGGCGTTAAATTCATGGAGCGAAACATATTAAAACTCAGCGAGGATAACGTCGGACAATCTTCTCACGCAAATTTTGCGGCGCCAGACGATAACTTTCAAAAGCGTCGTACAGAGAAAAAAGCATTTCTCTCACGTCATAGTTGAAGTTCTTAAGGAGAATCTCCACTTCAGAATCGCTGATTTTAAAATCGTAATCCTCGAGTAAATATTCCAGGAGCTGATGAATTGGGTCTACCGTCGGAATTGTTCTAAAAAGAACAGGGACGCCAATCATCGGCGAATGAGTCGTGAGCAAAAGCCCCAGTCGGTTCATACGACAAAATGTGCGGATGATAATCCTGTTAGCAAACGAAAGTTGCTCGAAACCGTCAAAGACAAGAACCTTCCTGTCAAAGAAGGAACGTTTTTCCTCGGCTCCGTAGGCCAGGGGTATTTCAAGAGTCTTTTGTTCAACGTCGGAAAAAGAATCAGAGGAGTCTGCCATTAAATGTTCTTCGGGGGCAAGTTCCACATCGTCAAATTCCTCCTGAGAAGAATCTGCGTTTTCTCCCACAATGGGGAGCTCAGGAAATGGCGCAAATTTAACCGGCGAATCCGTCTTTCTGAACGTTATCTCGTCTGAATCCTCCAAACGATCTGACTTCAAACCAAAATTACCAGCGGCGTTAAAACCAAATATTCTGGAAGGGCGAGCGTCCGACTTCTGCTCTGAATCAGAAAAAGGCCCGGAAACCTTCGTGTCTTCGCTAGAACTTTCGGCTTTGTCTTCTCCATCGTCCGTGGAAACAGAATTAGTTTCGCTAACCCTGAACTCTTCTTCAGGCGTTGCAACGTCATTTTCCAGCCCGGCAGGGGCAAGAAACTCATCGGGAAAAACTTCCCTCAAAAAATCGCGTTGCTGCGCCAGATACTCCTCTCGAGACATCACTGGAGGAGGTAACAAATATTTGGTCGGCAAGAGAACCGGGGCCGCCTGCAAAAAGCGTTGTAGTTCAAGCCAGAAAACGTCTGGAAGAAAACGACTCTGATCATGTAAAGACCATGAGAAAATTTCATATCCCTGCCTGACAAGCGCTTCTTTTAGCACATAAAGAAGGGCCGTTTTCCCACTTCCATGATTTCCGACAATCTGACCGCGGCAGGAGTGTTTTTCAAATTTATCGACGAGATAACGGGTGCACACGGAGAAGCGGAGTTCTTCTCCTGTTCCAATAGAATTGTTGAAGAATTCCTCAAATTTAGCAGGATGAGAGCTTTTGATCCACTCGAGGAGGTTGGATTCAAAAAAGAAGGGAGCCTTTCCTGGAGCCGTAAAACAGGTAGAAAACGGGTTGCTTTCAGATAAATGAGAAAAGTTCTCGTTCATTCGTACACTGTTCCTGTTGTCAACCCGCCGGACGCGTTATTCAATATGAAAAAACGCGTCCCCAACTCTTCTGTCCCCGTTTTTTGTCAAAAAATCAGTTTGTTTCAACCGGTAAAAAGCTTCAACGTCCGCATATCCGGGAGGTCGCCCAAATAAAAAGGGGTTTCCTCCAGCAACTGCGAACCATTTGACAAAAAAACCCGAAGCCGAACGTTCCAGCGAATTTTCACAATGTT
>CACYBR010000150.1 GCA_902772705.1 uncultured Planctomycetota bacterium | reverse complement strand
GCGCAGGAAGGAACAACGTCGCCCCTCAAGAACCCAACGCAGGAAGATTACATTCGGCAGAGCAAACAGTTTCGCGGACTTTGGGTCTCGACCGTTTCCAATATTGACTACCCGTCGAAACGAGGATTGAGCGCCGAAGAGCTCGCGAAGGAAGCAGACGAAATCCTTGACCGCGCCGCCGCGCTTCATTTCACAGCGATCTTTCTTCAGGTTCGTCCAATGGGCGACGCGTTCTATCCGTCAAAACTCTACCCCTGGTCAAGCTTCGTCACGGGCGAACAGGGAGTCGCGCCTGACAAGAATTTTGACGTTCTTGGATACTGGGTCAAAGCCGCGCATAGTCGTGGTCTTGAGCTTCACGCATGGATTAACCCGTACCGCGTGACTGTTGGCAAGAAAGAACTCGAAGATCTCGCCGAGGATAATCCTGCGCGTCAACATCCTGATTGGACTTTCAAACACGGCGATCGATTCTATTTGAATCCCGGCATTCCAGAGGCGCGCAAACACGTCGTTCAGGGAATCGCGGAGATCGTTAGAAATTATGACGTCGACGGCGTTCACATCGACGATTACTTCTATCCGGAACGTAAAATCGAGGAAGATTCCGAAACGTATAAAAAATACGGACGTGGAATCGACAACATCGAAGACTGGCGCCGTGACAACGTTAATCGCTTCATTGCCGAGGCGGCTAACGCGATTCATCAGATCCGCAAAGACGTCGTATGGAGCGTCAGCCCGGCTGGAATCTGGGCAAACAAGGACAGTCATCCTCTCGGTAGCGAAACGCGTGGCAATCAATGCTACTTCAACCTGTATGCCGACGTGCGCAAATGGATCAAAGAAGAAACAATCGACGCCGTCATTCCTCAGATTTACTGGCATATCGGCTTTGAGATTGCCGACTTCTCAATTCTGACCGACTGGTGGTCCGACGTCGTCGCCGACACGGACGTCAAACTATACGTCGGCGTCGCTGCCTATCGGCTCGATCCGAACTCCAAGACAGAAGCGTGGCGCGATCTCAAGGAACTTGATCGTCAGCTCGACTACATGGCGGCGTCTCCAGAGGTCGACGGGCAGGTTTTCTTCACCGAACACAGCTTCCGACCGGGCAAGCCCGCGTATGAAGCGATCAAACGCTTCGGCGAAGAACATAACTGGCCAACGGTCACTCCCGCTGATTCAAAATGAATCGAACGCGCTTTGGCGTTGCATAAAACGAAAGAAGGCGCGCTACAGCCTTACAGCGCGCCTTTTTTTCGCCTAAAGAGCGTTTCCTATCTCACGTCTGTTATTTCACTTTTCTCACGACGACCGACTGCGTTCCCTGCTCGCGGAATCGCTGTTCAACGATCTGTCGATCGTATCCGATAAGGCCGTGATTTTTATACGGGTCGTTAAAGAAGTAGCGGTCTTTATCGTAGCCAACGAGAACGAGACAGTGTTCGTTGCCGTTCCAGGTAAAGACGTCGCCAAGTCGAAAGTGAGAATCCTCGTCAACGTAATCGATTATCCATGAACGAGTCAGGCGCGCGGGCGCCATGTCCATTGTCGCCCAGATCAAAACAGGATCGCCGGCGTCGATATAGTTCGCGACGAGGTCGACGAGCTTGAGATTGCTTGTCACGACCGCAACGTATTTGTCGGCGGGAAGAACCTTGTTCATGCACTTGGCAAGGCACGGAGCGTAGCAACCATAACCGCAGTTTGGTCCGTCGTCTTTGTATGGGTCGCCGGGATACGCGGCATAGGGGTCTGGTCCAAAACGAACGCCGTTCTCGTCTTCATGCCAGGGCTTTTTGACGAGATAGTCGTCGGTGAATTCTTTCCACGTAATATCGCAACCGTAAAACTGCAAAACCATCGTGGCGCTGACCGCTTCGCAACCAAAGACGACGTCCAACTGATTCATATAGGGAACTTCGATCAATTTTGCATTCGGATCTTCTTTCACAGAATTCACTTCAACCTCCGTCCCATCAATGGCAAGAGTCGCGTTGGAAAGAACGCCAACGCTCCCAAAAACGGCAATCGCCGCTATCAGCGTCAGAGAAACGCCAGATTTCCTCATTAACCTCATTACTTCTCCCTGAACCGAATTCTTTGCCCATATAAACGACTTAGGAAGCGTCAAAGCGTCCCGACGCGTTAAAAAGGAACGTTGTTCGAATCCGCCGCCTTCGTCCCAATTAGGCGTCATTATAACGACAAACGCGTCGACAAACGCTGGTCCTTTCCCCCAAAAAGAAAAAAAGGGTAAGAAAACCGGGTTAATTACGCTTGACTGATAAACTGGGAATTTTTAAAATCGCTCTCGCTTATGCGAAGCTGCCGCTTACGCCCCCGCGATATTCGCACGAAACGGATAACGTTCCTATTTCAGGAAGGATACAATTATAATGGCGTCCCCTATTAACTCGGTTCCCATGTTGGACTTAAAGCGTCAGTTCAACTCGATCGGCGCGGAAATAAACGCCGCTCTCCAGAATGTTAATGAAAGCGGTCAGTTCATTCTGGGTCCCGAGGTCAAAAAACTCGAAGAAAACATCGCCGCCTATTCTCATTCAAAGCATGCCGTCGGCTGCGCCTCCGGAAGCGACGCTCTGCTGCTTGCGCTCATGGCGATTAGAGCTGGTAAAGGCGACGAGATCGTCACCCCGTCCTTCACGTTCTTCGCGACCGGAAGTTGCGTGCCTCGCGTTGGCGCCGACCTTGTCTTCGCCGACGTCGATCCCGTCACCTTTTGCCTTGATCCAAAATCCGTCGAATCGAAGCTCACCGAAAAGACTAAGGCAATCATCGTAGTTCACCTCTTTGGTCAAGCGGCGGACATGTCAGCCTTCCAGAGGATTGCGCGGGACTATGAAGCCAAATATGGGCGCAAACTATACGTCATTGAAGACTCCGCGCAGGCGATCGGAGCCGAATACGAAGGCGTTCAGGTCGGCAACTGGGGCGACGCCTCGTGTCTGAGCTTCTACCCCACGAAAAACCTCGGCGGCGCCGGCGACGGAGGCATGATCGTCTCCAACGACGACGAAATAGCCGAACGCGTCAAGCTCTTGCGCGGTCATGGGATGTCTCCACGTTATTACCACAAAGAAATTGGCGTTAACAGCCGTCTCGACTCCTATCAGGCCGCGGTCCTGAACGTTAAGCTCTCACGTCTCGACACGTGGACCGCCATGAGAGGCGCAAACGCCGAACGTTATGAGAAACTCTTCGCTGCGGCAGGTCTCGAAGGCGCTGTAATCACGCCCCAAAAGGTCGGTAATCGCCGCCATGTCTGGAACCAGTATACCATTCGTGTTACCGGAGGTAAGCGCGACGCCTTGCGCGCCTATCTTCAGGAAAAGAAAATCGGTTGCGATATCTATTATCCGCTCGGACTCCACCAGCAGGAATGTTTCGCGTATCTCGGTTACGCCCCCGAAGACCTTCCCGAAACGCTTAGAGCCGCTGGCGAAGTTCTCGCGCTCCCCATCTTTCCTGAACTGCTCCCGGAAGAACAGGAGTACGTCGTGAATTCAATCAGTAGTTTCCTCGGTTGACGTCTTTTACTCCGAATAACGTTCCAAAACCTTCCAATCGCTGGATCTATTCAGCAGTTGGAAGGTTTTTCGCTTTCGGTAGTCAAACGACAACAACCCAAAATCCCGTTTTTTCGCTACAAGCATTAAAATCGTCTCAAGTATCGCTGATTTCGGTCGAAAAGAACTAAGAGGGACCGTACTCGCCAAAGGAGAAGGCGCAGGGCTGGTCCGCTAAGTTGTTGTGATCTGTAAGGAGACGATCGTCATGACTGAACGAAAGAATCAGGTTGGAACGCGCTCAAAGAACGCCTTCGACACAAGAGACGCTTCGGACGCTGTCGATTCTCCCTCCACCATGGTCCAATGGCTCGACGAGGACGTCCCTGTCATGAAATGCGTTCTGCCGTGCGTCGTTGGAAAAATTCCCGACTTGGGACAGACCTCGTTAACTACAAAATCCAAACGTCGCGGAATCGGCAGATTTTCAACGTACTCGTTTCTTCTTCTTTCGGCTTTCGTTCTTGGAGCTTTCTCCGGTTCGTTCCATCCGTCCGTCGATCGCGCCAATCTGTCCGAAAACGTCGAAACGCCGGAACCTGCAGACATGTATGACAGCGACGTCGCCCAGTCAGACGAGTGGCCTGATCTGGAGACGCTCACAAACGACGCTAACGCCGCGCTCGCTGAATACAGCTTCAACTCTTCGTCAGAACCTTCCCCCTTCCAACCAGACGACGTCGCTTTCTCAAGCCTCGACAGCATGGCGCTCGGCGAGCATGAGTCCATCCAAAACGTCAGGACTATTCCAAACGAAATCATTAACGACTCAAGGTCGCAACTCGCCGCGCAGGAATGGGACGGCCCCAACGCCGGATCAGACGCCTCTCCCCTGTCGGTAGCGTCCGCTCAGAACAGCGCGTTCGCCAACGACCACAAAGTGGATGATTCTGTTTTTTCGACGTCCCGCGAGTTCTCTGGAGGTTTCGCAGACTATTCGCTGGACGAATCCTCACCGTCCTCCAACGATCATAGCGTCCAATTCCCCCAACCAACTCAGACGGCTGAAATCGATCGCGATCATTTCCTTTCGAACGTCGTCCCTCAAGAAAACAAATTTAACGATAACGCTAAATTTAATGGTTACGAAGCGCAATTCCGTCAGAATAATTCAGCAGACAACGTAAACAGTATCGCATCCGCCAACGAATCCGGTTATAATAATCAGTTAGACTTTAACGAGGAAGTTCGGTCTCAATCGTCTGATCGTATCGCTCTGACGTCCGCGCCTCGTAATCAGGAGTCTGCTCAGACCAGTTCCCGCTTTCAGGGCTTCGGTTCGTCTTGGGACGATCCTGTGACGAATTCGGACGTTCCTTCCGGTTCGCCCTTCCCGAACGACAGCCTTGGCGGCGAATATGTCGCGCAAAATTTCGAGGAGCAGGTCGTCGCCCCACCCATACAGGCTCAGAAACCCGCTCGGTCTATTCGTTGGTGACGCCGACGCTGGACGACGCGTGTCGATTTCCTCTGCGGTGGAAATGGCGAGAGCGCCTTTAACTCATAGAAAGCGCATTGTTTGAAGTCACAAGGAAGAGGAACGACTAAGATGAAACAAAACGAGACGGCTTCGTCCTGCGTATTGCTCTTTTTCATCGGATATCTCGCGCTCGCGGCTAACCTTGTGCTTCGCGGCGACGATGAACAACGAATTTCCGAACAGGTTAAATCGGCCCCGCTGATCGCCAAGAGCGTTGTTCTCGAATTACCGTCGCGCGAGGGCAATCCCCGTAACAGCGAGGGTGATTTTATTCGTCTCAATACGGGCGAAATTCTCTTTGTCTACACGCATTACTATGGCGAATCGGGCGACGACCACGCGTCGGCGCGTCTCATGAGCCGTATTTCTCGCAACTACGGACAGACCTGGTCCGAAGAAGACGAGCTCGTTCTGGAAAACGAAGGCCAGTTGAACGTCATGTCCGTTTCGCTTCTGCGTTTGCGCGACCAATCAATTGCGCTTTTCTATCTTGTCAAGGAGAACGCCGGCGACTGCCGTCCTTACGTTCGATATTCTTACGACGAAGGCAAGACGTGGACCCAACGTGTCGAGACGATTCATTCCCCCTCGTACAACGTCGTGAACAACTCGCGCGTCGTCCTGCTCTCCGACGGACGAATCCTCATTCCGGTCGCTCGCCACGCTTACCGCGGCGGCGATCTTTATAACTACGAGAGCAAAGCTACCCTTTTCTGTCTCATCTCCGACGATGGAGGTCGCCATTGGGCGCAGGGAGAGGAGGTCCCCAACGCCAACTCGATCATGTATCAGGAGCCGGGCGTCGTAGAACTCTCCGACGGGCGTCTTCTCATGACGATCCGTAACGCGAGCGGTCGCCAGTATTACTCCTACTCGTCCGACCGAGGCGAAACCTGGACAGATTCAATTCCTTCGCCCCTCGTATCTCCCGCGTCCCCCGCTTCAATCAAGCGAGAACCCAACGGAGACCGTCTTATCGCGGTTTGGAACGAATCCCCAAATCAACGCAATCCCCTTACAATCGCGTTCCTGTCCCCCGATGGGATGGAGATCCTCGCCAAAAAAACGCTCGATAAATCGGAAGAAGCCGCCGGTCGCTCTTTCTGTTATCCTGCCCTCTTCTTCGCCGATCCGAACACGCTCCTTATCGGATACTGTTGTGGCAAGGCGCCCTGGGGACTCAACGCGTCGCGAGTCTCGCTCGTCCATCTGAGCGATCTGGGGGGTTCCGCGCCCAAATTTTTGGATATTCCATCTCCAAACGATCCCAAACCATTGATTCGTTGAACCATTTCTTTATTATGAGTACAGCTGGTCGTCGGCGTTCCGTTTCCACGTCGGCGACCGTTTTGTTTTCCTCCGTTCGTTTACAGTTCACAGGCGCGTCGCGCCGGGAGAAATGATTGATGCGTTCACAAAATACAGGTCGTCTCGTATCTCGACGAAATTTTATCTCAAGATCGATGGCTGGCGCCGCCTTATTCTGCCTTCCTGCTGGTCTCTTCAAGGATTTTGAAGCGCGCGCTGACGAAGAAAACAACGACGTCGTTCTGCGTTTCTCCGCTTTAAGCGACGTGCATTTCAAAGTCTCCCCTGAAGCGCAGGAAGTCGATCGTTTCCGACGGTCGATGAGCTTCATGTATGAATACTCCGCGAAACAGAAGTACCCAAAGTTCGACGCGATGCTCGTTGCCGGCGACTTCTCAGACCACGGTTACGACGAAGAACTTCTCCTGTTCCGCAAGATTATGGACGAAGGGATCAAGCCCGGAACGGAAACAATCCTGTGTATGGGAAACCACGAGTTCATTAAAGGCTCAAAGAAACGCTGGGAAGAAATTTTCGAACGCGACTCCAACAAAGTTTACAATGTCAACGGTTTTTCCTTCATCGCTCTTTCGCCGGAACGTGGCACATGCCGGAACGGCGACTTTCTATACGCGCTCGACTGGTTCAAGGACGCTCTTGACGACGCCGTGAAGGCTTCGCCCGACAAGCCGATCTTCACTTTCCAGCATTATCATGTTACGCCTACCGTCTATGGCAGCCGGGGCGAAGACAACTGGGGCACGATCGACCTTTTCGAAACTTTGCAGAAATACCCGCGCGTCATCGATTTCTCCGGCCATTCCCACTATCCGATCAACGATCCTCGTTCCGCGTGGCAGGGGAATTTCACCGCGTTTGGAACGGGCACGCTCAGCTATTTTGAAATGGGAAGCGAAGGCGGACGTTACAACAAGTTTCCCGAGGGCTATCGCAACGCCGCGCAGATGTATGTCGTCGAGGTTCGAAAAGACAACAGCGTTACGCTCAAGCCGTACGATCTCATAACCAACTCGTTCTTCGACGTTGTTTATTACGTTCCCAAGCCAGGCCAAACGGATTCGTATCTCTATACTGACAAACGCTATATCAAAAACGATCGTCCTGTCTGGCCTCAAGACGCCGCCATCAGGCACGAAAACATCGACGGCGAAGGCGTCTCGCGCCTGACTTTCCCGCAGGCAACCTGCTCCGACATTGTTCACAGCTACCGCGTCGACTTTGAAACCAAAAGCGGCGACGAATGGAAAACGATTGCTTGCCAATATTTCTGGTCGGAATATTATTTCAAGAATCAGCCTAAAGAAATGAAAATCGATATCGACTACCTTCCGGAAGAAACCATCTGCCGTGCCAAAGTGGTCGCGTTCAATCCGTGGTTTTCGGAAAGTGAAAAGGCTCTCGAAATCGAGTTCAAAACGCCTCGTAATCCCTCCTCGCCTGTAGATCAGGACGCCGCCATGCCTGACGCCAACATGCTCGACGTCGCGTTCATTGGCGGCGCTCCCGTCAATCAGGCAAAGAATTCGCTTGAAAAACAAAAGGACGTTCAAATCTTTGGCGCTCCGAAAATCAAGTCGGAACCAGAGCTCGGCGGAGTCGAAGCCGCGACCTTCAACGGTGAAAACGAACGTCTCAAAATCCAGTTCCATTCCCGAGATTTCCGAATGATGCGTCGCGTAACGCTCTCCGCGACGTTCCGCGTCGACGAAATGCCAAGCAACGCGCAGGACGTCTTCGCCTGCACAGAAGGACGCGGGATTTCCTTTGAGATTAACGGCGCTAAGAAACAACTGGAATTCTGGGCGTCTATTAACGGTCAATACAACGTGTTATCGGCCCCGTTTGAAGTTGGTAAATTCGTCAAAGCCTTCGGAACGTACGACGGCAAGGTCCAACGGCTCTACATCAACGGCAAAGAAGTCGCGTCCTTCGCAAAAGAAGGGGCTCTGACCTACCCGACGGACAGCGTTGTTCAGGCGTTCTGCGTCGGAAGCGACATTGCTTCCGGGGGAAGCGGATCAAATTTCTTTAAGGGCACGGTCGCGCGCGCAAGAGTTTTCTCGTGGGCGCTTACAGCCGAACAAATCGCCAACCTCTCCAAGTAACGTCTTAAAAGACAACGCGTGGACGTCGACGGCAAGACGTTCACGCGTTTGTTTTTCTTAAAACCGGTTTTCTGATAAAAACGCTTCTACTGGGCGGACGCCTCGACGCTAAAACGCAGGTCCGCGACCTCGGCGATGAGCTCCTCGCTATGCGAGGCGAAAACGATCGTCTTACCCGCGCCATGGAGCGCCTTGAAAAGATCGACGACCAACTTCTTTCCCGCCGCGTCCAGACTGGCAAGAGGTTCGTCCGCGACCAGCGCGTCCGGATTGAGCGCCAGAACGCACGCAAAAGCGACGCGACGTTTCTCGCCGCCCGACAGCGCGTATGGGGCGCGTTGGCGCAAATGAACGATATCAAGCAATTCGAGACAGTCGTCGACTCGACGACGAATCTCTGACTCGTCAATATTAAGCTGACGCGGACCAAACGCTATCTCGTCCTCAACGCTCCCGCAAAAGAGCTGCGCGTCCGCGTTCTGAAAAACGAAACCGACTCGGCGATGAAACGTCTTGGCAAACTTCGTGTTGGCTGGCGTTTCTCGCGTCACGAGGTCGCCGTCAAACGTATACGTTCCGCTTGACGGGAAAATAAGCCCATTGAGCAAACGCAGAAGCGTCGTCTTACCGCAACCGTTGGCGCCGACAATCGCGACCGACTGGCCGCGATCTATGTGAAGCGTCACGTCGTCAAGCGCTTTGACTTTTCCCTCGTAGAAATAGGATACGTTCTTCAAGTCAAACATAGTCGTGCATACTCAAAATAAGCAAAAATCGCGAGAATCGCGATCAAAATGGAAACGCCGACAATATCCGAGCGCCGGAAAGGCGCGCGATATCGACGATAAACGCCCGAGAAACACCTGCACGTCATTGCGTCAAACTGTTCCTGCGCCGCGTCCTGAGCGCGAAGAAAGATCGTTCCAACAACGCCGCCAAGGGTTCGCGCTCGCCTTCTGTTGCGTCCCGCCGAACGCAATAAAACGGCGTCGATCGTCTCAAGACAAATCTCGCTGAATACAACGACATACTTGAGCGTCAGATCGAAAATAAAGACGAGCGAATCGGGCGCGCCAAACGTTTTGAACGCGCATGTGAAGCGGTTCCAGTTCATCGACTGAATCAGAAGCGACAGGACGAGCGTTGTCACGAGCGTTTTGGTCGACACGACGACAAAGGCGCGCGTCTGCCCCCAAAGAAGAGCCGGCGCAAGAATCGCGAGCGCGGTAAGATACGCCTCTAAAGGCAACGCAAGGGTTCGCGCAAGCTTGCGTGCGTCAAACGTCGCCAGCAGAACGAGGAGCGCGACGCCAATCGTTTCGACAAACATAAAATTGCGCGACGCGGAAACAAGCAGAATCGTCAGAACCGCGAGCGCGAGACGCATCGGCGGCGAGAAGGACGGTCCTCTGGGTCGTTCCGGGACGCGCCGTACGCTACGAATCACGCTCGCAAGCGCCAACGCGCTTTTTCGAAGGAAAGCGCCCCCGTCCTTGGGGGGATCAAACTTATCTTCCTTCAAAAGCCAGTCAGGAACGCTACGCTCGCTCATTCTTTCGCCAATGGATCGCCGTGCGTGAGAAGTGTCGCGAGCTTAAAAAGAACGACGCAAAGCGCGACGCCTGCTATCGCTGAAAGGATATATCCAAGCCATTCTGGAACGCCCGGCGTGGAATAATCAGGAATGAACGCAGACCACTCAAAGCCGTTGGTCATGCCTTGGGGCGTGTAGCCAAGTTCCTCGCCTGAGGTCGTTACAGACGCGATCTCGTCGACGCCCCACTCTCCCCATGCGGTCCCTTCGGCAAGGAGTCCCAGAGGAGTCAGTATCACAAGAAGAACCAACAGGAGATAGACCGGACCAAACTTCGGGAGAACGCCCGTCTTCGGCGACACGTCCGCCTCTGCCGCTTCGGCGACTGTTTGCGAAAAAAACGAAGAGTTTGTCGCAAATCCAGGCGCCGTTTTGTGTACGAACGTGTAAACAAAGACGGAAAAAACGATTTCCGCGAGGCCAAAGATCGTCAGGTGACCTATCGCCATCGCAGGAACAGAGACGGCAAGAGGATACGGACAGTAAAGAGCTTGCCCCTCAGGCGTGTGGAAAAGAAGCGGTTGGACGCCAAATTCGACGCCTGCTGCCAGCGCCGCAAGATTGATACCAAAATAAGACGCGAACCCAACTGCCAGCAAATCGCCAACAGAGCCCGTCTTCACTTTGAAAAACTTACGAATCGCCGCGTAGACGCAGTACCCTCCGAAAGGAAGTATGAACGCCATATTGAAACAGTTGGCGCCAAACGCAAGAACGCCTCCGTCGCCAAAAAGAAGCGCTTGAATCGCCAGCGCTATCGTTAGCGCAAGACACGCCGCCTCCGGTCCGAGCAAAATCGCAAGCAGCGCGCCGCCCACGGCGTGCCCCGTCGTCCCGCCGGGAAGCGGCACGTTGAACATCATCGCCAGAAAGGATAACGCCGCCGCGACTCCAAGAGCAGAAAAGCGCTCCCTTGGAAAATCACGCGTAACCTTTCTAATCGAACTTATCCAGACGGGCATGGTTGCGACGGTAAGAACCACGCAGGTCGAAGCGCTAAGGTAATTGTCCGGAATATGCATTCAGTTCGACTCCAACAAATGACAACGGGGTGAACGTTACTGGGGGTAACAAAGCTTCCTTTACAGTGAAATACCGGCATAAGTATACCGGTCGTACGCGCTTTCGTCAACGGTCGCAAGCTCCGTCCACTCTTTAGCGAGCTTCCGCCCAGGGATCGACAATAGAACCGTTCATATCAACGCGTCAGGGCTTGCGGGGACTGTCTAAATCAGGCGGTTCTGTTATAATGAACGTGAGTCTTGTGCGTAAGAAATATTAAGCATAGAAGCACGAAACGAACCTTCTTCGGCGGATCGGAAATCGATTCTGAAGGATATTCAGGAAAGTCATGAAACGAATCTTAACTATTCAGGACGTCTCGGGAGTTGGGAAATGTTCTCTAACAGTAGCGTTGCCAATCGTCTCGGCGGCTCAGGTCGAAGCATGCGTTCTGCCGACTGCCGTATTGTCAACCCACACCAGATTCAAGCATTTCACATTTGCCGATCTTACGGACCAAATCGCGCCAATTTCCGAAGTATGGCAAAAAGAAGGCGTCACGTTTGACGCAATCTATACGGGTTATCTTGGCTCTTATCGCCAAATGGAACTCATCGAAGATCTGATAGACGCGTTCAAGACGCCAGACAATTTCATTTTTGTCGATCCAGTTCTCGGCGACGCAGGCGAACTCTACGCGCGTTTCGATCAAGCGTTTGTCGATCGCATGGCGCTCTTCTGCGCCAAGGCCGACGTCGTTACGCCCAACATGACGGAAGCGTCCGCGATGCTTCACATACCTTACGTTGAAGCCAACTACGACGAATCCTACATTCGCGACGTCCTTCGCGGATTATGCGCGCTTGGACCGACAATCGCCGTGCTCAAAGGAATCGATTATGGTCTCGGCAATCTCGGAATCGTGGGCTATGACAAGCGTTCCGACGAGTATTTTTCGTACTTCCATGAAAAATACCCGGGACGCTATCACGGAACCGGCGACATTTTTGCCAGCGCGGCGGTCGCCGCGATTGCTCGAGAACGTTCTATTCCAGAAGCGTTCCAAATCGCAGCGGATCTCACCGTCGATTCGATACGCAAAACGTATGCCAACCCTCACCCTCGAAATTACGGCGTCGATTTCGAAAGCGCATTGCCGGCGTTCGTTGCCAAGTTCGCATGATCCGGAGTCTTTCCCTTCGACGCGTTCCCTTCAATCTCAGCACGTCCGGAAACGGACGCAATCAGGGATAGTTCACAATATGAA
The DNA here is from genome assembly GCA_902772705.1 of uncultured Planctomycetota bacterium. Lineage (GTDB taxonomy): Bacteria > Planctomycetota > Planctomycetia > Pirellulales > Thermoguttaceae > RUG369. The sequence continues at coordinate 20,439 of CACYBR010000150.1, read as the reverse complement.
AAGACACAATCTTACGACTCGTTCGAATCACTTTTGGTTCACAGCGACGCTGGGAGTTGCTCTCATGACGGCAGGAATCTTAGTCGCCGACTCCTCGGCGCAGGAACCGCAACGCCCCAAGGCGATGAAATGCGATCAGCAGGACGATTACTTCGGCACGACGATCGCTGATCCCTATCGCTGGATGGAAACAGAAAAAACGCCCGAGATTCAGAAGTGGATCGAAGAAGAAAACGCGCTTACCCAGAGCGTCCTCGAACAGATTCCGTTCCGTGACGAACTCCGCAAGGAGATGACGCAACGTTACGACTATGAAAAGCATGGAGCGCCTGGCAAGAGGGGCGGTCGTTACTTCTATTCGAAGAACTCCGGCCTACAGAATCAGTCGGTCCTGTATTACAGAACGTCCCTTGACGGCGAAGAAAAACTCCTGCTTGATCCGAACACTCTTTCCGAGGATGGAACGGTCGCTCTTTCGGACGTCGCATTCTCCAAGGACGGCAAATACGCCGCGTTCGCGATCTCCACGAGCGGTTCTGACTGGCGCGATATTTTTGTCGTCGACGTCGAGTCTGGCGAACGTCTCTCCGACTCGATCCATTGGGCAAAGTTCACTAATATCGCGTGGTATGGCGACGGCTTCTTCTATAGCCGCTACGACGAGCCCAAGAAGGGTGAAGAGCTTACCGCTAAGAATGAAAATCAGAAGATTTACTATCACCGTATTGGCGACGCGCAGGAGAATGACACGCTCGTTTTCTTCGACGGCGACAATCCGTCGCGCAACTGCGCCGCTTCGGTCGACGACGATGAAAAATGGCTCTTTGTCTACCAGAACGAGTCGACCTACGGCGCTCGCGTTCTCTTCTCTCGTCTCGATGGCGTCGATAAGCTTTCGAATATCGAGTACAAGACGCTCTATCCGACGTTTGATTCTGAAAGCGGCGTCGTCGCCGTCAAGGACGATCAATTCTTCGTTCTCACCGACTATCAGGCGTCAAATCGTCGTCTCGTAAAGGTCGATCCCGCCAATCCGGAAACCGAAAACTGGAAAGACGTCCTCCCTGAGTCGGACGTTCTTCTCGAAAGCGTCGCGGCAATCGGCGATCGTCTCGTCGCAAAATACCTCAAAGACGCCGCTCACGAGTGTGTTTTCTATTCCTACGAGGGTGAAAAGCTCGGCGCCCTTGCACTGCCAGGCTTGGGCGTCGTCGGTCTCTCCGGCAAAAAAGACGATCCTGAGTTTTTCTACACCTTCACGTCCTTTGTCTATCCGTCCTCGATCTATCGCTATGATCTGACGACAAACGAATCGTCGCTCTGGTGGGCTCCGAAAGCGGGCTTCAACCCGGAAGATTACGTTACCGAGCGTCAGTGGTATACAAGCAAAGACGGTACGAAAGCGCCAATCTTCATCACCTATAAAAAAGGCGTTAAGAAGGACGGTTCGAATTCGACGATCCTTTATGGTTACGGAGGCTTCAACATCAACATGACGCCTTCCTTCAAACCCACGCGTATTCCGTATCTTGATCACGGCGGAATCTACGCGGTCGCCATTCTTCGCGGCGGCGGCGAATACGGCGAAGAATGGCACAAGGCGGGAACGAAGCTTCAGAAGCAGAACGTCTTTGACGACTTCATCTCTGCGGCGGAATACCTCATTAAGGAAGGCTATGCGTCCAAAGAAACGCTCGCGATCAACGGCGGCTCCAACGGCGGTCTGCTCGTCGGCGCGGCGCTCACGCAACGACCCGATCTCTTCGCGGCGGCCGTCCCTCAAGTCGGCGTTCTCGACATGCTCCGCTATCACAAGTTTACAATCGGCTGGGCGTGGGCGACCGATTACGGCACGAGCGAAGAAAGCGAAGAGATGTTCAAATACCTCCTCGGATATTCGCCTCTCCATAACGTTAAAAAAGGCGTGAAGTATCCCCCGACGATGATTATGACCTCGGACCACGACGACCGCGTCGTTCCCGCTCATTCCATGAAGTTCGGCGCGACCCTTCAGGAACTCGCCGACCCATCGAGCGTCATTCTTGTACGCGTTGAATCCAAGGCGGGTCACGGCGCCGGCAAACCGACGACAAAGATTGTCGACGAGGCGGTTGATATCTACTCCTTCATTCTGTACTACACGCAGAAGAGATAATTCGCGGACAACCAGACGCGACAACCAAAAACGCCACGATCGAAACCTCGCGATCGTGGCGTTTTCTCTTCTTGACTGAATCTCACGCCTTATGACGAAACAGTTTTTTAGAAACAACGCGATTAATCCACGCTCTCTCGTCCTTCGTCAGACCCAACGCGTAAACGACAGGGAGATAAAGCGCAAGCGTTAAAATCGCTAAGGAAACGATCGAAAAGTAGTTAGGTCGGCCCCAGCTCAGAACAATCCACGTCGGAAGAATCGTCGCAAGCAACCCGACGGCAGTCGCTTTAAGCTGACGACGCCAGTAGACGCTTTTACGTTCGCCTATGAGTCGACACGTAACGTTTGGAAGCCAGAAATAATGAATCGCCACTCCGGGAATTACCGTACCCATCGCCACGCCGAAAAGCCCCAGTCCCAGTTTAACAAAGACTACGCTCAGGATTATGTTCAGAATACCGTGTAGAATTGCGCCAATCGCCAACGCGTGATGTCGTGCGACTCCCTGAAGAAGGCGAGAATTAACCTCCGCGCTTCCCCGGTAAAGCCCCTGCGCCGTTATGCTCAGCGCCAAGGCGGGAAACGCTATCAGATATTCCGCGCCAATCCAGCGTTCGATGAAGACGCGGCCAAAAACGAGAATTCCGAACGCGCCGAAAATCGACGCGTAGATCGACGCGCGATCAATCGTCGCACGCGACGCGTAAAATTCGGACGAAAGTTTTTCATTGTCGCCTGAACGTCCCAAAGCGCGCAGGAACAATTCTTGAACGCTCCTTTTCTCTCTCGTCGACGTCTCGGCGTCTTCCTCTGTGTTCTCCTTCGCCGCAAGATGCGCAAACCAGTTGGTTTCCCACGTCGAGCCCTCTGTCAGGAACGAGTTGAAATAGCTCGTGAGAATTATAACAACGAGATTATAAGGCGTAACGTCTTCGATCGACATGAACGCCGCAATGATGATAAGATCGCTACGATTAACGGCTATTTCGCCCGCCTGCGCCAAAAAAGCGAAGAAGCTGTAACTGAAAAGGGTGCGAACTCGCTTTTTGCGAAAAGAAGTTATGGAGAAATGAAATCGCGGCGCTGCAAGCCGCGTGAGGATTATATACGCGACAAGCTGAATCGCCGTTATGACGCTGTTGGCGACCAGAAGCGCTATGACGCGTCCTCCGCACATAAGAACGCCAAGGTTCACAAACCCAATAACCACACGCGTTACAAACGCCGTCGCGCCGGTATATTCCTGTCGCAACGCGCCCTTGATCACGCCGCAGAATCCGTCGGAAACCTTCGAGATCGCAAACGACAGCCCCGCAAAGAACAGCGCCGCCGCAAGGAGTCCCGTCTCGTCAAAGGAGTCTCCCAGAAACTTCGCGACCGCAAACGCCAGACACGCCAGCAAAAAAACAAGCGCCGATATCCCGCCAAAGAGCATTATCGCCGTCGAACCCGTTTCATTGACGCCCTCCCAGTCGTCTCGTGTGTAATATCGGGTAATGTAACGGCTGGTCGTCGTTGTGAGTCCAAAGTCAAGCAGTCCGCACCATCCGGCAAACAGAGACGAGAGCGCAAACACCCCAAACGCTTTATCGCCCAGAACCGAGAGCATATACGGCGTAAGAAAAAGCCCAAACGCGATGCGAACGACAAGAGAAGCGCAGGAAAGTCCTGCGCCCTGCAAAAGTCGGGTAACGGGCTTTTTCATACGAGCTCCGAAGATAAATCAGGACGAGAAAGACGCGTCAAGGAGCGTATTCCTCACATGGTTCCACGTCCAAAAGGGGCCAAACAAGTTCGCCTCGCTTTTGCCCTTCTTCATCCTGAAAGGCGCCCAATCGCAACGCGTTCGCGTCGAGCCAGAGAATGAACTTGTGTCGATCTTCGTCAGAAACGGCGTCACGGTGATTCTCGTCGAAAAGAATCGCGCCAAGCTTCGCCTCCGACGCGCCGACGCGTCCCGGACGCGAACGCGAACCTCCATGGGTTCCCGTCGTCGTAAGACCGCCGCGCATCGAACCGCTGTAGTAGTAGACGTAAGGGCGTAGCGCCTCATGATCCATTGCCGTAGGACCAGCGCCCTTTTCAACATGGCACGGAACGCAGTTCTTCTCGACGATCGGCTTGATCATGCGATAGAAGTTGATTGGTTCGACGGGACCGCATTCGGGTTCGAGTTTCGACGCCGGACGCTGGAACGCCAAAGGTTGCGAGGAATCGTCGACATTGGAAACGCTTTCGGTCGTCGGTTCGTGACATCCGACGCAGACAAGCTTTTCGCCCGGGTGGACAAAGGCAACGGCGCGCATCGTCTGGACCGCCATGTTATTCTCGTCCAGAACCTGAAATATTAATTGTTTTCCGTAAGGAGCTTCGAAGTAAGCGCTTCCATCCTCTTCAACAGGAACCGTTCCCAGCGGGATGCGCGGCGTGTTTTCTGTCGCGTAACCAATGAAAGGCGTGTCCATCCACGGATTTGATTTCGGAATAACCTGCAAAACCCGAAGACGCTTAATTGGACGATCTTCAGGGAACGGGCGATCGTGAATATTGACGTTCACAACGCCGATCGTCGCGGTCTTGTCAAGCTTCTCAAAATCTTCACCCTGAGCCGTTTGCTGGGCGACGACCGGAGGAACGGGTCGAGCGCGAAGCGGAATCGGTTCAGAGAGGCGCAGACGCGGGTCGTAACCGATCGGAAGAAGTTCGCGTTCGCAGAGCAGCTCCTCGTTTCCGTAGCGATCAAGCATAACGAGATCTTCCCAGCTGTTGCACAGGTAAAGGTCTTCGCTCAACGGCCACGGCGCGCCATAGCGGTATTGACTGCGATCGTAAGTTTCTGACTCGGGGAACGCCTCGTAGGGCGTGACGCGTCGAATCTGACTCATATGATTGTCGTTGGGAACGCGCAGATCGAGCATGCACAGCGAGCCAAAGGACTCGCCATGGTGCGGAGCGGCGGTGAATATATACTTATGCGAATTCGGTATCGGACGAAACTGCATCTGAGTCATTGGAAGTCCGGAAGGAGCGTCTTCGCACTGTCCAAATCGGTGATCGCCATGTTGACAATCTTCGAACGTGTCCCATGGATATGGATAATTTCCTTGCGGAGAGCGAGGATTACGACCGTCAGGGGCGCATGTCCAGAAAGTCGACCCCAGACAGTTTTCGCGATCGGTATAATCCCATCGAGAATAGACCAGCGCGCCGTTATTATCGACGGTCGGACGCCATTCGCTTGTTTCAAAGAAACTAATAGGGTAAATATCAGAGCCGTCGTTCTTCATGGTATGCATGACGGCGGTCGTAACGCGAAGGGACGCGTTCTCGCCAAAGCAACGAATAAAACCGCCACGACGCTCGGAGCAAAAAACAAGTCGACCGGAAGGAAGCTCGCAAACGTCGAAATCGTTGTACGAACCGTCGGTGAGCTGCTCAATCTCGTCGCCGTCGACGCGCGTCTTGAAGATGCTCCACGTCGTGTCGGGAGTCCATATCCAGCGATGTTCCTGAGAGTTGCACCATGAGAAGTAAATCGTTTTGCCGTCGTAGCTCAATTCCGGCTTATAAAACGCGCCGCCAGTCAACTCACGACCGGCGAGACGATCATGAAGCTTTGTCGCGACGACTTTCTTACCGCCAATGAGATCGACAATCTTCGGATCCTTTGCCTTCCAATCTTCAACGGCAAAAATACCGCCGCCGTGGATCGTGTTGAAGCCATAGATCTGCGTCGACATGTGGCCGCCAATCCTGTCGGTGTTGAACTTGTTAGTCAATCTTGATCCGGCGTAACAACCGCGCGCGAGGAACATAATCCTTTCAAGATCGACCGTTTCTTCCTGAGCAAACATGACGAGACGTCGAAACGCGCACGCGACGAAGTAATCCGCGATCGTCCTGTCGCGATCGGCAAAATACGCGTCGTCAACAGCTTCTTTAGCGACGAGCGCTTCGAATGCCTCAAAATTCTTTTCGAGCGCGTTAAAGGAGTCGTCTTCCACAAACGAACCGGATTCGAGGAGAGCGCGAACCCGGCGCAAAACGACCTGAACGGGCGCTTTTTCTTTGTCTGGATAGACGAGCGCGTTTTCGTCAAAAACCTGCTCGGCGGCGCCCCGAGGAGGCGTCCGTTCGCCGCTAAGTTCCTGTTCGAGTTCGAGGAAGCGCTCGCCCCAGGCGTTGAAGACGCCTTGCCGAAAATCATCGGCGTGAAAGGGAGCGTTTGGAAGTTGCGCGACCCGAGCGTCGAACCGCTCTTTATCGACCGGTTGGACGGGAACATTTTTCGCGGGCTTCTCGCCGGGCTTAACTTCAATTTCAAGGCCTCCGGTCGGAAAAAGATGATCAAGAGACGCGCTCGTCGTCGTTTCGATCCTGCCGCCAAGTTTTTGCGCCATGGAACCTTCAACCGAAACGGACGTGACGTCGGCGATTGAGCCAAATCCAAGCTGTTCATAGGTTCTGACGTTGCAAACGTCGTCCGCGTCGCGCGGCGCCAGCAGATATTTTGGAACGTTCGCAAAGCGCTCGACCTTAAGCGCGTTCTGCTCCGGAACGGTCGACTCGAGCATTTCGGCGAGCTTTTGGCGATTAAGCTCTTTTTCCCGCTGGGTTTCAACGTCAAAGTGCGAAAGGAAAATCGTCGAATCGTCGGCGGCGAGAGGCGCGGTTGGAACGTTTTCGGGCGTGAAATCTCTTACGCCTTTAGAAATTCGAACCTCGTCGATCACGCCGTTGCAATAGAGACCTCGCTCGACAAGCGAACCGACGGCAAAGAGCGCGTCGGAAGGACGCTCGGAACGCTCCGTTTCAAGCTCGCCCTTACCTACAAGCTTTCCGTCGACATAAAGACGCGCTTCGGCAACGTCCATGACAAGTCCAAGATAATGAACCTTTCCGTCAGCGAGATTCACCTCCGACGAGATTGTTTGTTCTTTCTTATTGCCCGGAACATACAGCGACAGCGCTCCCGTATTGACAAACGTGTAGAGTTCCCAGTGACGCGGCGAACTCTTCTGCTCGTTAGCGACAAAAATCTGGAAATTGTCCGCAGAATTGACGCGCGCCCACAACTCGACGGTAAAGGGACGATCGTTAAGAGCCTGATCGCTCGGGAAAATGAAAGAATTACGGACAGGCGCGATCGCCGTCTTCATTTCTGGCGTAAAGGAATCGACGACAAAGTCGTTGGAAAAGAAATCAGGCACGTCGACGGCGCTGTCAACGTCGCTCACGCGATTGAGCGTCGGCGGCAACTGAGCGTAGACGACTTGAAAACAGATTCCGAACGTCAAAAGAAGAGTAAACAACGCCGAATTAAATTTCACGGTTCGGTTCCTCCTCGTGAAAAAATGAAGACCTGAACTGGTTCGGGTTCGCGACGCTCTTCAAAGGAACGACGCTTTGAATTTCTACACGTAACGCGTCCATTATACATTAAACGCGAACGAAAGGGAGCTCGACGCCTCTTAAAGCCTCTTTCCGACAAGGTAGTTGAAAGCCAGACCAAAATAAAACTGATTGACGCCAATCACGCTTCATTTCTCCACAAACAACCCTGAAGGAGCTTTCCTCTATCGCCTTAGTCAATTTTATTTTACGACGATCTCGTACCAAATCGTTCTATATTCGGAACCAATCGAGAATCCTGCGCCGGCGGCGACGTCAAACGTTTCCAGTTTTTTAACACGGTCTCCCCTGCAGTTGAGCGCGTAAACTTCGACGTTCTCGGCGTTGAGATTTGACAGTTCGATTCTTGCCGGAACGCCTTCGAGAAGGACAGGAGCCTCGCCCGTTTTACCGCCCTGTTTCGGAGCGGTCGAAACCTCGCCGTTACTTGTCCTGCCGAGCTCTTCGCCACTATTACGCATGTCGCCAGTGGCGGTTAAAAGATAGACGCCTTTAGACAGCGTTCCGTTTTTTGAATCTGAATCGGAAAGTCCCCTCGCCTTAACGAGAGAAACCGTCGTCCAGCCAAGTCTTGTTTTTCCGACGTCAAGTTTGACGCCGTCAAATTGCCGCGATCCTTCGACAAAGCCGCTGAAAACCTTGCTACGAGCCGTATCGACGACGAAGTAGCCCTTCCCTTGTTCCTGAGCGTTCCACTTCACCTCGCCAAACTCGTTGACATATTCCTTTTTCTGAGGCGAACCAAGTTCGTCAGGAAGTTCGTCCCAACTCGAAATGCGCTTCGCTTTAGCAACGTCTGGCGACACTGAAAGTTTGAGATCTGTTAACTCGACGCCGGAATAGACGGCCAGCGCAAGCGATTTGTCGAGCTTGTACCCGCCGACGAGATCACGATGATAACCGTGAAGAAGATTCTTCATCACGCCGAGTTCCTCGTCTTCTGAAATTTTGGGGGCGTAAACATATTTGCCGGGACCGGATCGGACGTCCCCTCGGACAAAAAGCGCGTAACATGCGGGCAAATGCGCCAGCTTCGTCGGATTAGCGCTTAGATCGAAGAATGGTTTGACGTGCTGAAGCTCGAAATCGGGGTCTGGATCAAGGTAGTCGGAACGCAACCACGCATGTTGGGATATAATCGACCAATTCTGGAACGCGGCAAAAGCGGCGAGCATGAGATTACCCTCCGCGTTGTACTGATTCGGGAACGGGTGGTCGTATTCGCTGCAGGAATACGGCTTCCCGAGAACGCGTAGCGCTCCGAGATTCGGCAACGTTCCGCTGATCGGAAAATTCGCCATGCACGTGTTGCCGACAAACCAGCTGTCAGGATTCCATTCTCCGTCAGGCCACGCCGGATGATTCCAGTACGCGTGGACGTCGCAGAAATCGTATCGAGCCTGAGCGTAACTGAAACCATACTGGAGTTGCGTTCCCAGAACAAGAGATTTCGTTCCGAGGCCTTTGACGTAATCGCGCATTTCCTTCCAGTAATCGGCTTCAATATCGTGAAGGAAAGCGGTAAAGTCGGCAAGAGCCTCAGGCGTGTTTAGACTCGATCCGCCGCTTTTTTTAAGGACGGGAATCTCTCCCTTTTCGAGGGATAAGGACGGTTCGAGGCCAACATAGCCGCCCTCGCAAAGTTCAAGATCGGCAAAAGAAACCGTCGCCCCTTCTTCAAACTCCGTGAAAACGACGCGTGTCGCGGCCTCTGTCGGGGAGCAGACAAAATGCTTTTCGATTGTTTGCCATTCTGGACTGGCGTCAAACCACTCGTTCAGTCCGAGCTTAACGCCGGGCGCGTCTTTTTCGCTAACATAAACGCGGCAGGGACGTTCGACGTTTGAACGAACCTTAAAGGAAACGCGATACGGTTTGCCGGGTTCCAGCCTGACGCCGGGAAACCAAAACTGGGGCTGCCAGTAAGTGGAACCGATTTTATCGACTTTAAATTCAAGAGCCAAAGAATCGCATCCTGATTCTTCCGGCGACAGAATACGATAGGAACACCCTGTTTCCGGATCAGAATCGAGTTTCCATCCATTCTCTGCATTAAACTGGAAATCCTCCCATAAAGAGGCGTCTTTCAGCAAATTTTCGCCGTAGGGATATTCACGAAATCCCCACCCGTCGCGAAGGGCCTCCGTCGTTTTGTATTTATTCTGAAGCCATTTGTTCCACAGGTCTCTAAGCTCTGTCGCATAGGGCTCGGGCAGTTTATCAAGGTCGCCCCACGCCCAGCTCGCAACGACTGAGTTTTCGTTGTTGATCTCAACGATCGCCACGCCGGGATCGTCGACGTAAGCCTTGCCAGTATAGGGATTGACGTGCGTCAGCAAATCTTTGGCGTATTTCTTCTGAAGTTCGATCATTTTACGATCGAAATTGTCGACTCCCTTGTCGCAGAAAGGGAGAGCGTCCGCGTTGGGAAACCCGTCAATATCACGGAACCGACGCGACACGTGCAGGTTGATGTTGACGTATATTCCCTTCGCTTCAAGTCGACTGATCAAGTAATCGAGTTTTTCAAGGCGTTCAGGATCAATTTCAGTCGTTCCCTTTGTAAGATTCTTTCCCCAGATATCGCGACGATCCATGTGATGGAGACGTAAACACCCGATCCCGAACCGAGCCAGCGAGTCCGCGACACGATCTGCTTTTTCATGCGAACAGAAACTCGCTGAAAAACAAAAACCCGTCCCGAGAATCCTGATATCGCCCGCTTTTGTCACAAAACGATTTCCGTCGGCATAGACGAAGCCGTCTGAGCCCGCGGGTCTGACGTTCGCGCTATCCCACGTAAGAACGTTCGTAATATTGTCCGGAGCGCCCTGCTCAACGACGAACGGAAACATGCTCGCATCGTCGTCAAAAGCCGCGCACAGAGGGGTCGTCAAGACGACGAGACTTAACGTCAAAAAGAAAACGTCTCCTTTAAACCGCATGGTTCCGCTCCTTTTCTTGATTGACATAGACTCGGGATAAAACGTAAAAGACCTGGAAACGATCGTTTCCAGGCCTGAAAAACGGCGGCGCTCGTTCAGAATTACTTAAGGGGAGAAACAGTCAGCGAATCGATCGAAAGCGCGGGCTCTGCCTCGTTGTTCACGACAATCTTACGCTCCTCACGTTCACGCGAAGCGAAGGTCGCGGTACGCGAGCCGTTAACGCACAAATCGACAACAACGTCTGTCGCGTAGAGGTCGAGCTCCAGCTTGCCGGAAGAAAGATCAACGCGTTCAAGTTTGACGTCGTTAAGATAAACGGCGCGCTCCGAGAAGACAACGCGCGCCGAGCGATTCGCCGCGTAGGAAACGCAACAGTCGCGCATCGTGTCAAGTTTCGACGGATCATAGGAAAACGACGCCGTCATACGAAAATTCTCTGGAGTCGGCACGTCCTGCAACTCGACCGTTTTGAGATTACTGCCGGAGAAGACGGCCGGACCCGTCTCAGGCTGCATCTCGGGAACGAATTTTTCGCCAAGAGAGCCGTCCTCAAAGCGAATCAGTTCGTGAAAAACAGCGGCGCCGCCAAACCCACGTTCACGCGTCCAACCGCAGATAATACGGCGGTTGTCGCCAAACGGCGCCGTCTTAGGGACGTTAACCATACCGGTCATAAGAACATTCGGCTTGTCAGGAACTTCCCAGGGACCTAAAGGATTCTTCGACTTCTTATAGTAGCCATTAAGATGATTGGCAATCACATAGTAATCGTCGCCCCACTGGAACCAGTCCGGACACTCGGGCTCGCCCGCGCGATGAGTATAGACAGGCTCGAGAAGCGTCCAGTTCCGAAGATCGTCGGAGACGGCGTGCGCCCAACATCCCTTGCCGCGATAACTCGTCGTTGCGTACATGTGGAAACGTCCGTCGTCTGGATCAACGAAAACGACAGGATCGCGCGTGCCGGCGGCATAACCGTCGGGTAAAAAGAAAATCGGTTGCGGTCTCTGCTTTTCAAAGTGAATTCCGTCGTTACTCGTCGCGTAGCAGAGGATTCCATAGACGTTTTTCGTCTCGCCGTCAGGAAGCGTAAACTCGACGGTACGGTTAGCGTAGAACGCGTAATAAACGCCGTCGTGGAAGAAGACGGATCCCGTGCAGATCGAACCCTCGTTTTGATCGTCGATTGGCAAAACAAACGTCTGATGGTCCCAATTCCTGAGGTCGGTCGACGTCGCCTGAATCCATTGATGCGCGCCGAGACCGTTCTTCGAACCATGTCGCTTCTTATCAAGCAGATACATAAAATGGAAGACTCCGTCGACATAAAACGGCATACAGTCCCCGACGCCGTACGCTCCAGGAGGAGTCCAATACTGGAGATTTTCAGAAACGGCGCGTTCGGTACGCTCGCGCGAGTCTGCCTTGTCGCCGCCTGAAAGCGCTTTAATCTCCTCGTTGGATAGAGCCCTATTCCAGATCGCAACGTGGTCAATCTCGCCCTCAAAGCCCGCGCGAGGTTTATCGGAATCCGTCGCGTCATACTGAGCGCCGATCGCAAACGGAACACTGCCTGGACGGAGATCGCCCAGCATGAAGTCCTCGTCGTAACAACGACCGTCGACGAAGAACTCCATCTTCGCACCGTCGACACGACAGTAAACGTCGTGCCATGCGTCCTTCGCCGATTCAGGATCGAGCATATCGCCGCGAGAAGCAAACGTCTGTAAAAGCGAATTGTTTTTCGTCGTTCCAACTTCTGCTCCGAACGAATCATTGAGACAGAAAAGATTGAACGAAAGCGACGCGTGCCCGCCGTGACGTGAAATTACAGGCGAATCGTTCCATACGTCGGGAGCGCACTTAACGCGCAGCCCGAACGTAATCTCGCGCCCAGACACGTCGTCCAGCGCGGCGTTGATCTCGTCGGAAACCGTCGCGTAGCCGCCTTTGTCGACCCTCGCCACGATTCCGTCGCCGCCGCGAAGGAGCGATTCAGCTTTCTCGGCGCCGTCAAGCGCTACGCCCGCGTCAAAGCCCGACGCGGCGAGGACGTTCTGATCCCCGGCTGAGCTGAAGTCAAGGAAAACTTTGGCTGATTGTAATATATCGCGGGGACTTTCCTGAGCCTTCAAAGCGTCGTGGCAGGAAAGAAGAAGCGCGCAAATCAACACGAAGTAAACAATTCGTTTCATAACGCTGTCTCTAAAGCTCGCAGAACGGAAATAAACAATCCCCTCAGACGTCAACGCGGGACCATGCTCTTAAGATCGACGGGAGTCGAAACGCCTTCAAGAGTCGGCTCAATAGGTGGAATCGAACCGTCAGAAGCGAATTCGAAACGATCGAGGCACGTTTCACGCCCCCATCCGCCAGGCGCTTGCGGCTGAATAATGCGGTGATAGAAAATATAGTTCTCGCCGTTGGGCAGGAAAAGAAACGAATGATGTCCCGGTCCAAGAATATTCTTTTCTGGACGTTTCGAGAGGATAATCGGATCCTTTTCAGGACTCACGAACGGGCCAAGCGGCGAGTCAGACGTCGCAACCCAGACCTGATAATTCGGGTCTCGCGTGTCGTTCTTCGACCAGGTGAGATAATATCGATCATTACGATAGAATACGTAGGTTCCTTCAAAGAAATTGGGAGGAGTAATATCTTTGATCGTTTCGCGATTGATCGACGTATAATCGTCGTTTAACTCAGCGACGCAAAGATACGAGTTGCCCCAATAAAGATAATCCTTACCCGAAACCGGATCGTGGAACGCGAACGGATCAATCTCCACGCCGGGACGTCCCTGCGGATGCAAATCGTGCCCGACAATCTCGCCAGCGTCGGTGAAAGGTCCTGTAGGGTCGTCGCCCACGGCAACGCCAAGCTTCTCGTTGGCGCAGTAGTAGAAGTAGTACTTGTATTCGTTTTCTCCGACCTGCTTCTCCATGATTGAAGGAGCCCAGAACTTACTTCGCTCCCAGTGGATATCCTTCGCAGCCAGAACAAACCCTTCATATTTCCAGTCGACAAGGTTGTCGCTCGACCAGGCCCTAAAACCGCCGGATGACGTCGGATAGACGTAGACGCGTCCAGTCTTCCGGGAGAAAAGACATTCTGGATCGGCGCAAGCGCCTTCGATAATAGGGTTATGAAATTTTCGTTCTTCAGCCGCAAACAGAGAGTCGTCTGCGAGAAGAGCCGCGCTAAGCGAAGCAACCGCGCAGGATTTCAGGAAGTCGCGTCGCGTCGGGCGAGTCGAATCTAAAAGAGAGTTGGTCTTACTGACTTTCATTACAGGCAAAGCCCCTTATAAAACTCTGGCAACAGCACGCTGTTCAGACAAAACCCCTTTCGTAAAAGGACGCTCCCATTATAAAAGCCCCGCGGCTCCAAATCAAGCAAAGTGAGTCGCGTCGTGAACGCCAAAACGACGATCTTCCCGCGGAAAAATTATCGACGGAAAGCAAAAAATAACGCGCATTTTCAACATGAAGAGACGTCGATCTTCAAAAAACTTTTTCAGGACTATTGAAATATTCTATTTGTATGTTAAACTTATTTGTATCTGAAAAACATTTGGAGTGATTCAATGAAAGAGAAACAGGACGACGTTCTTCAGGAATTCTGTGATCTTTGCCATCGCGTAGGGCTAAAGTTGACGACTCCGCGTTTAGCAGTTTATCGATACTTGAGGGGCAACACGGAACATCCGGGAGTCGACAGAGCCTGGGAAGAGGTTCGTAAAGAGCTTCCGACAATTTCGCGAGAGAGCGTGTATCGCGTTCTTAACGATCTGGCCTCGCATGGAATTGTCGCGCTTTTGGAACGGCCCGACGTAGTGGCAAGATACGACGCCAATCCAAACCGTCACGACCACTTCTACTGCGAGAAATGCGGTCGTTTTTTCGACTTTGAGATAGAAGAACTGCCGGCGCTGGTCGACGCTGCGGTCGGGTCGTTGGGAAAGATCGAACGCGCCGAGATCCGAGTTCGCGGGATCTGCAACGAATGTCTCGCGAAAGAGGTTCGTTTGGCAAACAAAGAATAAATGGTGTTTCTGAACGTTGGAGACTTTATGACGTTTGGAACTCTCCCAGACGCGAAAGCGTCGCAACACACGAAAGGATCTGTCTAATGTCTACGAAGAAAAAGTTTATCTGCAAGGTCTGCGGTTACGTTTACGAAGGCGACGCCGCTCCCGAGTTTTGCCCACAGTGCAAGGCGCCTGCTTCGAAATTCGAAGAACAGGTCGTCGCGGAAGGCGCTCCAACCTACGCTACGGTTCACGCAATCGGAGACGGCAAAGTTGAAGACGCCGAGGTCGTCGAAGGTCTTCGCGCCAACTTCACGGGAGAATGCACCGAGGTCGGCATGTACCTCGCCATGAGTCGTCAGGCGGAACGCGAGGGATATCCAGAAATCGCCGAAGCGTACAAGCGTTACGCCTTCGAGGAAGCGGAACATGCCGCCAAGTTTGCGGAACTCCTCGGCGAGGTTCTCGTTCCCGACACGAAAACGAACCTTAAGATGCGCGCCGACGCCGAAGCTGGCGCCTGCGCCGGCAAATTTGAGCTCGCGGTTCGCGCCAAGAAGCTCGGTTACGACGCCATCCACGATACGGTTCACGAAATGGCCAAAGACGAAGCTCGTCACGGAGCTGGTTTCGTTGGTCTTCTGAAGCGTTATTTCGGCGAATGAAACGCGATTGAACCTGCGTCGCTCACGACGATCTGATAGAGATCGTTGACGCTCCGATTAGAACAATAAGCTCCCGATCGTGTCTTGACGCGGTCGGGAGCTTTTTTTTCGATCGCTCGCAAACGTCGCCGCGTCGCTTGCCGACGCTTCTCCTCTCGGATAAAATACGGGCGACGTGGACGAAATCGAGCCGCGTGGACATTCAGTACTTTTACAGGAGCGTCTCATGAAAAAAGGAATCCTGTCTCTGCTTCATAAGGGAACGCCATGGGTGTTGGCGTCGGCGATTCTGACGTTTTGTCCCATCCCCTCCCAAGCCCAGACGATTGAAAGCGTCGCGCTTAAAATCAACGCGGCTCCAACGCCAATTGTCGTTTGCGCCAACGGCGATTCACGCGCGACAAAAGTTCAGGCGTTTGACGTCGCCGGCGCCCCTGACGACGTTCTGCTGACAGTCTCCGAACCGAAATATCTCAGCCGACTGGAAGCTCGTGTCGGCGACAACGTCGTGGGGTATTTCGACGCAAATGGAATCTTTGACGCTGACTGGAACCGTCCGACAAAAGCGACTCAGATTCCTATTCCCATCGACGATAAGACGCTCCTTGCGCAGGGCGGCGAACTCTCGATTTGGGCGGTTCCATCGACTCTTGCGGGCCCAGAGACAACCGTCGAAATTGGCGTTAAGTCGATCCGAACGGGCGATCAAACCGTTTCCTGCGACGCCAAGCCGATTGAATACCGCTTCGGCGTTCTGGTGCGCGACTCGGGCTGGGACGGCGTCGCCCAGTATCGAATTCCCGCGCTCGCGCAAACGGCCAGCGGAGCTTTGCTCGCGGTCTATGACGCGCGCTGGAAGGGGTTTCCCGATTTGCCCGCCGATATCGACGTCATGTGCAGTCGCAGTCTCGACGGAGGCAAAACGTGGGAAAAAATGACGACCGTACTCGACATGAAGGGCGAAGAACCCGAAAAAGAGGGCGTCGGCGACCCGTGCGTCCTTGTCGATCCGGAAACCAATCGCGTTTGGGTCGCCGCGCTATGGGGACACAACGGTTTGGGCGTCTGGACTTCCAGTCCCGGACTTAAAATGGGAACCTCTCCCAGATTTGTAATCGCCTACAGCGACGACGAAGGAAAAACATGGAGCGAACCTCGTGATATCACGAACGAAGCCGCACCCGGCATGGATTGGCGACACTTCTATCAGGGGCCGGGAACCGGCGTCGTTCTGCGAGATGGAAAATTCGTTATCCCCGCGCAGTATGCCGACGCGAGCGGAAAATGGTTTGCAACGTTGATATGGAGCGACGACAAGGGAAAGACATGGAAGGTTGGATCCGGCGCTCACCCTGATACTTGCGAAGCTCAGGTCGTCGAGCTTAACGACGGTTCGCTGATGCTCAATATGCGTCACTTTAAGGAAAAATTTCGTTCCGTCGCGACAACTAAAGATCTCGGAAAAACATGGACGGAACATCCAACCTCCGGCAAAGCGCTCGTTGAGCCCGTATGTCAGGGAAGCCTGATTCGCGTCAAGTCTACGGTCGACGGAGACGATTGCAATATTCTGGCGTTCATGAATCCGAAGTCCCAGACGGCGCGCGTGGACATGACTCTTCGCTTAAGTGAAGACGAGGGACAGACCTGGTCTCGAGAGCTCACGCTTTACCGTCCCTCAGGACTGGGATATTCTGCGCTCGTAAAGATCGATTCCGAAACGTTGGGCGTTCTTTACGAAACCTCCGGAGGGCTAATCTTCCAGCGCGTCAAACTTTCCGAAATTCCTGACGCAAAATAATCCTCTTCTCATTTGTCCTTCTCATTTGTCCAATCAAAAAAACCGGCCGAGTCAAACGACTCGACCGGTTTTTTTACGCCTCAACAAAGGGAAATATAGGATGAAGCGCCAAACGGCCTTGTCCTATCAGTTCGTCTCGTCGGAACTTGGGGAGAGCTTTTCCATCTTCCTCCAGAAAACGAAGAGAAGCCCGCTAAAGACGGCGGCAATCGCCAAAAGGATCGTTCCCGCGAGCCACTGACCATAGAGGTAAGCGCCCGTGCAGAAAAGCGCCGCGTAGATTGCCACGCACCCAATAACGCTACAAAGGATTCCCATCGGAACAGGCCACTTGTCATTCGCCCCTTCAAGGACAATTCCTTCCTTCGCGGCGTCTTCGTAGACCTTTTTCCAGCCGGGTCCGCCCGCGCGCGTCTTACGAACAAATTCTCGGAGCGTTTCCTTATCGTCAGGAGGCGTCAGGAACGTTACAAGAAGCCAGCCAATCGTCGTCAACAAAACGCTCACGACAAGTTGGATGCTTGGATTTGAGAGAAGCGTTTCTTCCGGAAATTCATAGAATTTAAAGAAACATGCAAGCGGCAGGGCAATGCACATTGCGGCAATCTCGCTGTACGCGTTGAGACGCCACCAGAACCAGCGTAACAGGAATAGGAGCCCCGTGCCCGCGCCGATTGAAAGAATAATCTGGAACGCGTCAAGCGCGCTTTCAAGCTTAATCGCCACAAAGCACGCGAGGATCATGAAGACGACGGTCCAGATTCGACCGATCAGGACGAGCTTCTTTTCAGAAGCGTCTTTATTGACGAATCTCTTATAGAAGTCGTTGACCATGTAGGACGAACCAAGATTCAGGTGCGTCGCGATTGTCGACATATATGCGGCAAAGAGCGACGCGACAACCACGCCGAAAATTCCCGGAGGCAGAAGCGTCATCATCGCGGGATAGGCCAGGTCGTCTTTAACCTTATCCGCCGGAATATTCGGGAACGCCTCCGCGAGCGCGTCAAGATTCGGGAAAATGATGATCGACGCAAGGGCGACGAGAATCCACGGCCAGGGTCGAACCGCATAATGGCAAACGTTAAAAAAGAGCGTCGCGCCAACGGCGTGGCCAGGCGTCTTGGCGGCTAGCATACGCTGAGCCGTGTAACTGCCGCCGCCCGGTTCAGCTCCCGGATACCACGCGCTCCACCACTGAATCATAAGGGGAACGACCAGCAACGTCACAATCGCCATCGGATCATGGAAGTCCGGCATAACAGAAAGTTTGTCAACCACGGCGGGGTGCGTAACAAGAGCATGAAGACCGCCTACTTCAGGCAGTTGCACGGCCACGACTGCCGCCGCAATACTTCCAGCCATCGCAATGATAAACAGCACGAAGTCGGCCCAGAGAACCGCCGAAAAACCGCCAATCATTGTAAAGAGCACGGTTACCGTACCCGAAATCAGAAGCGTCTGAAGCTGAGTAAAGCCAAGCATAACGCCAAAGATCTTGATGATCGCAAGAGTTACGTTTGCCATAATCAGCGTGTTGACACACAACCCCAGGTAAAGGGTGCGGAAACCGCGAACGAACGCGCCCGATTTTCCGCTATAACGCGACTCATAAAATTCGATATCCGTCATGACGCCAAGCTTGCGCCATAACTTGGCGTAAATAAAGACCGTCGTTAAACCGGTCGGAAGAAACGCCCACCAGACCCAGTTTCCGGCAACGCCCTGAGTACGAACTACGTTGGTCACAAAGTTCGGCGTGTCGGCGGCAAACGTCGTCGCAACAAGGGAGAACCCCAGAAGCCACCACGGGGTAGCTCGACCAGAGAGGAAGAATTCAGAGGAGTCCTTCCCCGCTTTACGCATGGTGCGCCAGCCAATGTAAAGCGTTGATATAAAGAAGAATATCAACACGACATAGTCAATGGTATGGAGATTTGCCATTAGATCTCTCGCTTGTGAAGATTTAATTATCGTCATAAAGACGACGCGTCTTACAACGCGTCGTCTTTATTCAAAGAGTTTGGATCGCTAAAAACGTCGACGAGTCACTTATCGGAGACGCAGAAAGTCCACGCGCCGGAGCCAACTTCGTAGACGACCGCGTCTGAACGCGCGCCGTCCACTCTGACCGCGCCTTCTCCATTGACGACTTCCGCCTGCTGATTTTCGTCGCAGGGCAAAATAATGGTCGCGGAGGAGTTGAAGGGCACAAGGACGGCGTATAGCGTCTGTCCCTCGTCAACGCGCCACGCCGAGATAATGTCGCCATACGGAGAAGCGAAATGAGCGGCGACGTTCTTCAGCGGTTCAAACCCGGGCGCGGCGAGTTCGTTCGGACGGGTCTTGGGTTCGACGACGAAATGCTTAAACGCGACCTTTTCAGGAGCGCTCTCGGCAACAACCGTATAGGGAGCGCCGTCAAGTTTAACGCCGGCAAGAGATTGATAAAACCACGCGCTGAAGTCGCCGAACATGATGTGGTTACGAGAAGAACCCTCGTTCCAGTCCTCCCAGAGGGTTCCTGCGCCGCGCTTGATCCAGTCGGACATAGCGGGCTTCGTTTCCTGAAGCATCAGCTGTAGCGCGAGATCAGTTCGTCCGTTTTCGGAAAGAGTGCGAAGAATATACTTCGCGCCAAGGATACCGACGTCAAAGTGTCCGTCGGCCTTCTCGACGTCCTCTACCAGCCGTTCAAAAACAGCCTTCTGATCCGCTTCGGGAAGAGTAAGCGTAAAACCCTGATGAATAGCGCAGCTCTGGGACGTCTGGCTGTTGATGGAGTAAACGCCGTCGCCTTTGTACAAAGCCTTGTTGTAATCGTCGCGAATTTTCTGAGCCAGCGCCGAATACTTTTCAAAATCCTCCGTCTTGCCGAGAATTTTCGCGGTTTGCGCGACAATCTTCGTGTCGAGATAGTAGTAGCCCGTCGACGTAACCTCGACAGGGGTGTTCGTCTTGGCGAAAACCCAGTCGCCGAGGCCATGGTTAACGAGTCCGTTCTCATGAGCGCGAGACGTCATGTAGTCGACATACTTCTTCATCGCGTCAAAGGAATCTTCGAGAATCTTACGATCGCCGCGATAAACATAAACGTACCACGGAATCATAACGAGCGAAGAATCCCATGCAGGACCGTTGCCCCACGGATAGCCCCAGTCGCCGGACGGAATGATAGCGGCAAGATTTCCGTCGGGACGCTGTTCGTCGACAATATCGTCAAGCCACTTTTCGTACCCGGCGGTGTTTTCAAAGTTATATTGAGCAAGTTCGCACGCGAGCTGCGCGTCGCCCGTCCAACCGTTCTTTTCACGGTGCGGACAGTCGGTCGGATAGCCGGCGACGAAATTGTTACGGTACGATTCAAGGGTCGCGGTTTGAAGATTATTGAGAAGTTCGAGGTTGCATGAGAAGCTGCCCAGTTC